>NZ_JBAIYW010000112.1:0-16170 GCF_036763055.1 Desulfovibrio sp. 1214_IL3152
CGCGGATTGCGGATGTGCGGCGGGCCTGGCGCGAGCACCTTCGCAACGGGCATTGCTATGAACACAGGGTGCGGCACATCTGCGAGACGGCCGGGATCACGTGCCCGGTCAGGGCGTAGGAAAAGCAGGCGGTAAACGTCTTGCCAAGGCATTTACCGCCTTTTCGCAAAGCGGCATTGTGGCGGGTTACTCCGTGTCTTTGCGTAGTTATGGGGCCTTGGCTTCAAGGGCTGGACGCATAAAACGGCTTGCAATCCAAGCGGTGTGCCAATCTGTGCTTAAATTTGTGTTTCAATCTGTGTTCCGGCTTGCCGCAGCATGACACGGCGTGACATGACGTGCTGCGCCCGAACCCGTGCCTTGAGCGCCTGCGCCGGGCTGCATGGCGCTTCTGCAGACAGTGTTCACAGGCTCTGTCTGACCATGATGGAAGGGCCGCCGGATCAGGGGACAGGCAAAGCACTTGACAGCGGGACGTGTATTGCCTATTGCTTTCTTTCTGCGCTGTTTATGCGCGTGGGGAAGTAGCTCAGCTGGGAGAGCACCGCCTTCGCAAGGCGGGGGTCGAGGGTTCAAATCCCTTCTTCTCCACCACATTTTCAAGGGGTTACCTGATTACAGGTAACCCCTTCTTTGTTTTCCCAACACCATTCCCAACACGTCTGCTAAAAACCAGAAACAATCAGTAAAAAGCCTCGCGATAGTATGCCCTTCTTTTTTTGAGAGGAGCAGGGCTACGCAAGTAGTTCCTATTCCCAATCTCTTCGTGGTCATCCCCACCATTTCGTCTCATTCACTTTCTGCGTGAAATATTTGGCGTCAGCAACATGAGGGCAGATATATCTGGAGTCATGTTGCCCAGCCATTTTTGCTTTTTGTAGTGTGGCTCGGAACGCCAAAATTTAAAAATCTCCTAGAGCCATGCGCCCTCGCCGTTTTTTAAAAATCGGCGTCATTGCCCATAGCGTACACTCAGAGTACTCGCGAGAATTTTTGTGGAGGAATAGGGAAATGAACGAAAAAGACGCTGTGCTCAAAGAAAAGAGCTTGGATAGATGGCTTGATGAGCGAGAAGTAAGTTGCCTCACAAGGTTGAGCTTGTCAACGCTCAGGGCTCACAGATTTTACGGAAAAGGCATCCCCTACTCAAAAGTAGGAAGGTCTGTCCGCTATAGCTTGGCAGATGTCACGACATTCATGAAATCTCGCCGGGTTGTTCCTGAAAACGCATAAGGAGGAGCATTAATGCAATATGCAAGAGCTCCACCTTAGACAGGATGGAAAATGAGGCTAAGAAAAAAAATTGCCAATGAAAGCTTAGCCTGACGACCCTGTAGCCCGTTTATCGTACCACCGCTTAACCCGTCCCCTCTCCAAAAAGAGAGAGGGGAGAATCAGATATGGAGTCTGCTATGTCGAATGAAAAATCTACAGAACCGCTTGGCAAGGCCATCGCTAGCGCTCAAAGCTATGATGCGAAAAAGATGGATTCTGATACACGTGACGCAATTTCTAGCCTCAGAGAAGAGATGCACGAAATGTTGCAGCTCCCCTCGGAAGATCTGGCCAAGGTTGACTATATCGAATGGAAGTTGGACTGGAAGCCCGTACTGACCTCTCGTCTTTACCCTAAAAAAATCTAGGTTTAATGCCAGGAGAAGCAGGCCAACATCTGCTTCTCCTGCTCATGGAGGGAAAAATGACCTTTGATTATAAAGAAATGGTTAAAGAGGCAATAAAGACAAGCCAACCAGCCACAAGGGTTCGCCAACTCGGTTGCCATGACAAGACTCCTGCCTCGGTGTCCCAAATGACCCTTGATACTACGGCAAGGGTTGCGCCTTTAAGCCGTTGTCATCACTCTTCTCAAGCCTCACTTGCCCAGCAAACGTACACTCGCACGCATTTGAAAAGATTCATCGACAAATGGCCTGCTCGCGATCAGGCCAATAAAGCTGAAGATGGCATTGCGCTGGCAGGAAAGGATTCGTTTTCTTCTGCCTTTACTGCTGCGCTTGGTATGGCGAACACCACCAATATCTGCGGCTTGGATGATGTCCTGATCAAGGCAGCTGTTTTTGAGGCTCTTCTTGAGCGAGAGGCATCTTGCCAGTTCGCTTCCGGCAGCAATGCCAATCTTCGCGCGCTTTTGAATATCAAGGAAAGCCATGGCCGTGAGAGCATGACGGTTTCTGGCGAGCTTGGGCCAGATAACGAACTGAGGTGGACTCTTAACCTCAGAACCACAGGCACCACATGGGCGAGGTTGCTTTGCATGATCTTCAACCTGTCCAGAATGGATGCCTTGGCGACTCTGGCCAATATCCTGAGCATGAGCTTTGATAACCTTTCTAAGCTTTCCAGTGATAGGCATGCTGTTGAATTGAAAGGTGGATCGCGGCCAATAGAAGACGTGCCTGACAGTCTTCATCTGCCTGGACTTCCGGCTGGATCGGCTTGCGCTGAGTTGATGGAGATAAGGTACATCTACGGCAATGCCGGGCAGATAATCGGAGCCATCCTGCGCTATCGGTTGAATGGAAATGATTTCTGTCTCCCTGCCACTGTTGGGCGTGGGGTTCTTTGCATGGGCAAGTACAAACCGACAGCCCATTTCCTTAACCAGCACCTTATGGACCAACACCCGTTCGCTCCGGTCATTTTCTTTCAGGACATGCGTACAGCTCTTGCCTTTGAGCGTATGCTTGGCGAAACGCAAGGTTACGATCCCGAAGAATTCATTATCACAGCTCATTTGGGCACTGACCTTTCCGTACTGCCATGGAACTACTTTCATGGCCATGAGGTTGTGTTTGTACCTGCTCCGACAAAGGTATGCATGGCGATGGTCAAGTTATATAGGGATTACATTATGGGGGCGTGGGCTCAGGATTTTCGGATCTATCCTGGCTTTCTACTTCACTCCAAGCCAAGCTGTGATCTAAAAGAGCATGTAACAGGTGTCACCGATGCAGAGGATGAACTGCTGCGTGGGGCTGTGCGGCTTGATACTGTTGAGCGTCCCACGTGGCTGATGGAACAGGTGGCCAAGAAGGGCTTTTCCTATGATGACTTCGTGGCTTGGGGCCAGAAGTTGGGCATTTTCAAAGCGCCAACAATAGCAACCCATCTGGGCACAACAACTCAGCCCCATGCATTGGCTCCAGCCAACCCTGCCTTAACTCCAGAACGGGCATATAACTTGGCCGACGTAAATCTCTACCACATCCTACGCCCTGGTAGCTATGCGGTACTGATGGGAGCAAAAGGAGCGGGAAAAACTCAGGTTGCTCTCTCTGCCAGCCACTCCATCATCAAGGGTGACATCATGTGGCCCCTTTTCCGAGGCGTCGGCATTAATGCTGGCAATGTTGCCTACATAGACGCAGAAACTCCGCATGACGAGTATTGCGCAAACCTTGAACAACATGGCCTTACCACCGAAACAGGGCATCGTTTTTTTGGACTTTCCAGATTTGGAGATGACCTTCCGGAATTCTGCAATACCTTTTCACTTACGGATGCACAATTTCGTGAGGGCTTGTTTCACTACCTGCTGGAACACAAGTGTCGTTTTGTGTTCCTGGACAACCTCACAGCTTTAATGGGAGATGCTGTTCATCAGGGAAAGGCTGCACAGGAGGTGCTGGACTGGGTGGAGAAGCTCCAGCAGTGCGGACTCTGCGTTGTACTTGTCCATCACAAATTTGAACATGAAGGAGGCATAGCCCACAGCGACAAGGCACGGGGCAGCCAGCTATTTATTATCCGCGCCAGAACGGTCATTGCGCTCGTGAGCCGTACGGAAATCTTGAGAGAAGCCGTTGAAAGTGAAAAAGTGCGTTCGGCAGCTGCAGATGATGGTTTGACCGTTGGTGTGCGCTTCAATGCGAGCAAACCAGCTCCCGTCCTCGAAAAAAGAACTTTCTGGCTCCATCTGCCGCTCGGGGCATCGGAATGGCAGTTTTTGGCGGCTACCGGAGCTGACGGAACGGAAATCCCCTTCCTACCTCCTGCAGATGAGCCAGCGGAGTCCATGGTTTCAGCATATGATGCCAGCGCGGCATCTGAAAATGCGGGGGAGGCAGAGCATTGCGAATTGTCAGAGGAGGAACGCAAGGTCTACGAGTACGCGAAGAGCCACGGAGAAGTTGGCACGAAAGATGCTAAAACACAACTGAGCTATGGTGATACACGGGCTCGTGAAGTTTTGCAGGCGCTGGCCGAAAAAGGCCTTCTCGTCCACAATAATAAAAACGGCCGAGCCACAGCCTACCTGGTGAATAAGTAATTCCACAGGCCCCTATACGAAAAGCGTACATTTGACGATGTACGCTTTTCTTACTTTGAAGCCCCATCTGCCGGTAATGGTACAACGAGATCAACCGCTCAGGGGTATCCATCTATCCTTCGTTTTTCCCTCAAAAATCCCACTCACTATCCCGCACCCTGTCCTTCATACCCTCCACAGGAAGGGCTGTATCCCACGCTTTACCCCTCAAAAATCCCTCTTTTTATCTCTCAAGAGGGATTTTTAAAAAGCCGTCATCAATGATTTAAGGTAGTTGGACTAGCTGCTCTTTTCGGAGGCTACCTCAAAAGGCGTTACTCTACAGGCATAACGTGGGGCAAGTTTATCTCTGCATCTGGCCACAGCCAGTTCCGCCCAATTTGTTGTAGCCCGTGGGGAGCGGTGTTCCTGACGCACATGCCAAGCAGCGTGTTGCGGACCTTCTGCGCCAAAGCGTACAGCCCCTCGACCAAATTTTACATTGATTCTGTCGAGTGCGCCCATCAGGGCATTCGGGTGGGACTGCACATTGGCTTCTGGGTCTGCAAGCAGGCTTCCCTGTAGACCGTTTGCGAGACAGAGGTCGTACAGCATAATACCAGCTTTGGCATAAGCTGGGCCTTCTTTGTAAAGGGATGCCAAAACGCTACGTGCAGCGCGTAGCATGGCAACCGTGTCCGCCGTGGCTGGGAACAGAACTTTTTGGCCTGTTACATCGTGGAAGCAACGCGCGTTATGCCGTGCTGTGCGAATATGCACGCCAATACCACCAGCAACCAACTGATGACGACGAAGGCGCTCGGCGGCCAGCACTGTGAATGTGGATACCGCCTGTTCCAGAGAGGACAGGTCGTGAACACTTTGGCCAAAAGAGCGGGATGACACCAGTGTCCGGCGTATGGGGTTCTCATCTTCATCAATGCACGGAACGCCTCGAAGTTCCATTGCTGTCTTCCAGCCCGTGACCGTAAGATTTTTACGCAGCCAAATATCATCGGCCTGGCGCAAGTCCCATGCGGAAGTTATCCCGACGCCATAGAGCTTCTGAGCCTGACGCCAGCCGATGCCCCAAACGTCCCGAACAGGAAAAGTGCGAAGCACTTCCACAAAGTCAGACTCACCGCCTGTGAAAATGCACACACCAGAAGATTGTTTTGCCAGTCGATTGGCAAGCTTTGCTAAAGTACGTGTGGAGGCGATGCCCACAGAAACCGCAATCCCTGTCCACTGGTGAACAGTCTCACGCAAGGCGCGTGCTACTCCCTCTATGTTGGGCACCAAGGCTCCATCCAGACACAAAAAGGCCTCATCAATAGAGTACTGCTCAACCTGCGGACAAACGTGTTCCAGTGCAGCCATAACCCTGGCGGAGATATCGCCATAGAGCGCATAGTTTGAAGAAAAAACGGCAACATTGTGCTGCCGCAGTAAAGGGCGGGCTTTGAATTCTGGCGTTCCCATGGCAATGCCCAAAGCCTTGGCTTCCTGTGAACGCGCTACAATACAGCCATCATTGTTGGAAAGAACCACCACGGGCTTGTTAGTTAAGTCCGGACGAAAAATCCTTTCGCATGAGGCATAAAAGTTGTTGCAATCCACGAGCGCCCACAAGGGTCGGTTAGAGCTTGTGGACGGCATAGGTCACCACTCCCCATATGTGGACGTATTCGTGCTCGGTGATGTCAATCTCAGGGTAATCTGGATTTTCTGGCATCAGCAAAACGCGCCCTTGACGACGCACCAAGCGCTTCACCGTCAACTCGCCATCCAATGCGGCAATGACGACGCGATTGTGCCCAGCACTCTCTGAGCGATCCACCACAAGCAGGTCGCCATCATGGATGCCCGCATTGATCATGGACTCTCCATGCGCCCGTAAAAAGAAGGTGGCAGCTTCATTGCGCACCAAGTGGCTGTGCAGATCCAACCGCGTATCAAGAAAGTCTTCTGCAGGTGATGGAAAACCTGCTTCCACTGGGGAGAGATATAGAGGCAGCCCCTCCCCTTTCGGGCGTGAAGGATCAGCCTGACCAATAAATTCAAGTCGTATGCCAGCAGTGTTCATGCCCTACAGATAGCTGGATTCAGCCAAGGAGGCAAGAAGCCAAGCTGTCAAAGAAGTTCATTCAACATTCTGAAAAAACAGACTATATCGCAGGCAATTATATGCAGAAAAATTAAAGATACAATTTCTTCACAATCGATCATGCAGAGGTGTTTGAGTGAGACATTCAGGATTAAAGTAATATCTTATATTAATCTAATTAGTTTAATTAATCTAATTCAATTTAAATACAATGGTAAATATAAATAAAGGAGTTAATTTTAAACCGAAGAATGAATGCGAACAATAAAAATTTAACTTCATAACATTATCCTACATATGAAATGTGTTCGCATTAGCAAAGATGCGAACACATATTAAAAATTATCCAAACCAGTATATACAATGAGACTATAAACTAAATGGAGATTACCATGTCAAACAAAACAACATCGTCTAATAAATATCGTGGTTATGACATCAACACAGGAAAAGATAACAACCTAACTTGTAACACAAAAACTCTTGATCAAATTGTTGATACTGTAGAATGCATGACAAAAAAACATTCAAAAGTTCTTTGTACAAGAGTAGATATACACTCTGAACAAGACTCAGAAAATATCATAGGTGGAAAAGAAATGACAAGGATACTTGAAAACACCAAGAGAAATATAAACTCAAAATTTAAAAATTCACCCAACAAGCCTGATCTTCATGTCATTTGGACAACAGAAAAAACATCTGAAGAAAACAACCCTCATTACCATGCACTGTTCCTAGTCAATGGGCATGCCATCCGTAACGGCTTCACGATATACGAAACTGTCAACAAACACGTAAAAAAGAAACTGAACACAGAGAAGGACGGTCTAGTCCATTACTGCGAGAGCAACCAGGGCAATGGAATCATGATCAACAGGAACTCAGAGGATTTTGAACAGCAGAAGAACGATGCTGTCCATGCAGCAAGTTACCTGGCTAAAACAAGATCCAAGGAACACAACCCCAAGGGTTCAAGAGTGTCCTCTTCAAGTAGACTAAACAAGGCTAAAAAGAAGTAAACCATGCCGTATACGCCGACTTACAGAGTCAATGTTCAGCAAGAAAATAATAACCTTGTCTATAACAAGTTTTCATTTGCTCTACAGATTATTTTTCTATAGGTGATGGAGAAAGATTCTTTATACACACATCTTCATCAAACTTCACACAGGAGAACATCCTATGGCCCTTGAAGACAAAGACTTGTTCAATGCCATCTTTAACAAATACAGTGATCAGCCCATTGAATTCATCATGGAGCAATATGAAAAAGCCAAAATACTGAATATAGCTATTGAGAAAAGACAGCAGAGCCAGCCTGTTACCACGGATGCAGAATCTGCTACAGATGCCATGACGGAACCTTCCAACGCTGAAAATGTCACTCCCAAGAAAAAATATACCAAGCGTGATCTTGTTGTAAAACCTCAAGCAGCCATCACGGATGAGCATATCAAATGCTGTATCTGTGGCCAGGAGAGGAGCATCCTCACTTCCAGACATCTTGCACAGCACGGCATCACCGTAGACGAGTACAAGACGCTGTGCAGGTATGATGCCAAGCAGCCCCTCATGTCCAACAACCGTATAGAACATGCCAGAGTCGTCATCGCTAAGGCGCAACAAGCAAGGAAGGCCAAAAAGGCTTCCGAGTAGCCCACCAGCAGACTACTCTCACCTCACCATACTGTGGGTGCTGCACAACAACGCAGCACCCATCAGTATACTTTGAGATTGTCATGCGGATGTAAACTATTTTTCTATATGGGCACCCTCTAGGGCGAGCACTGCATTGCAACAAGAACAATGAATCTTTCAAGGGGTATCTGCAGACACCATCTAATCGCTTCAACGTTCGGTGCTGTTGCTCTTCTTTGCCATTTGCAGCATACTTCCATTGTGACGAGCAGTAGTCAGGGCACCGCGCCCTAAATGAACTTGAAAGGCTGAACTTACGGATGAAGATAAAAATGGGCTGATAGCGGCGCTTGAAAACATGCGGGTAGCTATTGAAATGGTTATACATAGCAATACAAAAATTTTGTGACGATTTGGCTTTCAAAACTATACAACCTCTAAAGACATGGGGTAGGCTGGAGGACACATGGCGGCTCTCAATCAGGCAAAAATCATCAACGCGTTGGAAACGATTGTGGATGAAGCGCGGGAAGACTTTATATTTTCCTTTCTCTTAGCCTACGGTATGCCCAAAGCCACCATCAAGCGCCTCCAAATGGGCGACAAGCAACGCAATGTCGCGCAGGTCGCCGGGGATGTTGCCGTTGCGCAAAAAATATACTTCCACCCGCTGCAAAAAGGAGAGGATCCGCAAGGATCTTTGGAACGTATTCTTGCTCTGCCTTTGATTGCGCAGCACAAAATTCGTTTTGTCATGGTAACGGACTTCAAAACCGTGTTGGCCTATGACGGCAAGGTCGACGACTTCACTGAATTTGATTTTGACGATTTCAAAACCAATTTTGAGTTCTTTTTGCCCCTGACCGGACAGTACGAAAAGGCCGTTGCCTACGCCGAGCACCCCGCCGATGTCAAAGCGTGTGAAAAGATGGGGCGGCTGTACGACTCCATCCAAGCCACCAACCATTATGAGAGCGATGATCTTCACACGCTCAATGTGTTCCTTACTCGGCTGCTGTTTTGCTTCTTTGCGGAAGATACAGGCATTTTTCCCCAGTCAAACCAGATGACCCATGCGGTCAAGTCGCTCACCAAAGAAGACGGTTCCGACCTCACGGAATTTTTTGAAACGCTGTTCACGGTGCTGAACCTTCCGGACCAGGCTCCAGAGCGGAAAGATTTGTCCGCAACATTCCAAACTTTTCCCTATGTCAACGGAGGTCTTTTTGCAGAACACTGCCGCATTCCCAAATTTGATAGCAAGGCGAGGCGCTTGCTTCTGGATTGCGGCAATATGTCCTGGAGAGATATCTCTCCGGTTATTTTTGGTTCCATGTTTCAGGCGGTCATGGACCCGGAGAAAAGGCGTTCACTGGGGGCGCATTACACCAGCGAGAAAAACATACTCAAGGTCGTGCGTCCGCTTTTTCTTGATGCGCTGTATGAAGAATTTGAGCAGATTGCGGCACAGGTGACTGGAAAGAGAAGATCGCAAGCCCTTAAAAATTTTCAGAAAAAATTGAGTTCGCTTGGTTTTCTTGACCCGGCCTGCGGGTGCGGCAACTTCTTGGTGGTGTCCTATCGTGAGTTGCGGGAGTTGGAACTCAAGGTGTTGCTGGCTATTCGCAAGGATGAACCGCCCAAAACACAAGTTATGGACGTTCGTTTACTCTCCAAGGTTACGATTAACCAGTTTTACGGCATAGAGCTGGAAGAGTTTCCCGTTGAAATTGCCCGCGTTTCCATGTGGCTCATGGAGCATGTGATGAACGTGAAGTTCGGTGAAGCATTCGGCTCGGTGTTTCCGTCAATTCCTTTGCAACACTCTGCGGAGATCGTTTGTGCCAATGCTCTCGCCGTTTCTTGGGATGACCTTTTTCCGGTTGAAAAGCTGCACTATATTTTAGGTAACCCGCCATTTGGCGGGGCACGCGTAATAACAGCCGAGCAAAAAGATCAATTGATGCAGGTTTTTTCTGGGGTTAGCGGGGCAAGTAATTTAGATTATGTGACAGCGTGGTATAAAAAAACAGCTGATGTGATGAGGTGCAATGCGATGGTCCGCGCTGCCTTTGTTTCCACAAACTCTATATGTCAAGGCGAACAAGTAGCTATTTTGTGGCAACATATGCTCAATGCCTACGGCATAAAAATCCATTTTGCATATCGTACATTTAAATGGGGCAATGAAGCACGAGGAAACGCCGCTGTGCATTGTGTAATTGTCGGCTTCGGGCGCAATGACTGGGCAGATAAAATGCTTTACAATAGTGACGGAAATGTAATCTCCGCCAAAAAAATTAATGGATATCTTGTTGAAGCCGCTGATGTATTTATTGAAAACAGAAAGTTCCCACTATGTGATATTCCCAAGGTAGATTTTGGAAATATGCCCAATGATGCAAAAGGGTTGCTTAGTAAATATTCAAATGAAGAAAAAAATGATATTTTAAGGCAATACCCTGAGATGACCAAATGGTTTAGGCTTTTTTGGGGTGCAGATGAGTTTATAAATGGCATTGAGAGGTGGTGTCTTTGGCTAAAGGATGCTGAACCTTCAGAGATAAATAACCAGGTATTTCTGCGAGATATTTTGCAAAGAATCAAAGATAAAAGATTGGGCAGTAAAAGAGTGGCAACGAAAATATTGGCAGAAACGCCGCATTTATTTGGTGAAATACGTCAACCAAAAAATAATTATATTTTAATTCCGCGTCATTCATCTGAAAAAAGAAAATATATTCCTATCGGTTTTATTTCTCCCGATATTATTTCTGGAGATTCAAACATTGTAATGCCCAATGCTACTCTTTACCATTTTGGAATACTCACTTCCCTCGCACACATGACTTGGATGCGCACAGTATGTGGAAGATTAAAAAGCGACTATAGATATTCAGCTTCCTTAGTTTACAACACGTTCCCATGGCCCACGCCCACCGGACCCCAAAAAAAACATATAGAAACTCTCGCGGAAAACATCTTGCTAACCCGCGAAATGTACCCGGACATGACCCTTGCCGACATGTACGACCCGGACAAGATGCCGGAACCCTTACGGGAAGCACATACCGCCCTGGATATTGCCGTGGATGCCTTATACCGCAAAAAGCCTTTTGCCAGTGACGAAGAACGCTTGCAGCTTCTTTTTGCGCTGTATGAAAAATTGGTAGCAAAAAATCCCCAGAACGAGGCCGCAAATATCGGTGCAGAGGACGCGAGCGATGACAACTGAGCTTTTAACCGTTCACTATGGGCAAACAGGGCAAAGCACCGCGCAAAATCCTATGGGTATGCGCGAGATGCAAGCGCGGGCCTATGCAGCCAGAAACGCGCAATATCTGCTGCTTAAAGCGCCCCCGGCCTCCGGTAAATCCCGCGCCTTGATGTTTCTGGCCCTCGATAAAGTGATGAATCAGGGGCTGCACAAAGCCATTGTCGCTGTGCCGGAAATTTCCATTGGCGGCTCGTTTGCCAATACCAATCTGAGCGCCTTCGGCTTTTTTGCCGACTGGCATGTGGATGCCGGGTACAACCTTTGTACCCTCGGTAATGAATGGAAAATCAATAAGCTCATTGAATTTTTGGACGACCCCGAAGCCCGTTTCCTGTTATGCACTCATTCCACTCTGCGTAATGCCTATGAACGTCTTGGCGATGCCCGCAAGTTTGACAATATGCTTATCGCCATTGACGAATTTCACCATACCTCGGCGGAAGAAGGGAACAAGCTGGGCGCAATGGTGGATGGGCTGATCCGCAATTCATCGGCCCACATTGTCGCCATGACAGGTTCCTATTTTCGCGGCGATCAAGTTCCCATTTTGCCCCCAGAAGCAGAGGCCCTGTTCACGCAAGTGACCTATACGTACTACGAACAGCTAAATGGCTACAAGCATCTGAAATCTCTTGGGCTTGGCTATCATTTCTATCAGGGCCGCTACTTTGAAGCCATGAAAGAAGTGCTGGATTTGAACAAAAAAACCATTGTCCATATTCCCAATGTCAATTCGGCGGAATCTACAGGCCAGAAATATTCCGAAGTGGATTATGTGCTGGATGCCATTGGTGAGGTGAAAGATAAAGACCCTAAAACGGGCATCATGACGCTGAAAACCCGTGACGGCAAATTGCTCAAGGTTGCGGATTTGGTTACGGACGATCCCATGCGGGTTAACGTGCTGTCCTTCTTGCGCGATATACGGCAGCGGGATGAAATGGACATTATTATTGCTCTGGGCATGGCCAAAGAAGGCTTCGACTGGCCCTGGTGCGAGCATGTACTGACCATTGGCTACCGTTCCTCCCTGACAGAAGTTGTGCAAATTATTGGTCGCGCCACGCGCGATTGCGAAGGCAAAAGTCACGCGCAGTTTACCAACCTGATCGCGCAGCCGGATGCGGAAGACGAAGACGTAAAAAACTCCGTCAACAATATGCTCAAAGCGATTACGTTGTCATTGCTGATGCGCGAAGTGTTGGCTCCGAATATCACGTTCCGGCCTCGTTCCTTGCTGCGCGAAGGCGAAACGCTCCAGCCCGGTGATATTGTCATTGACGACTCAGAAGCGCCAATATCGCCGCGTGTGCATGAAATTTTGAATTCCGGCGGCATTGAGCAGATCGTAACGACGCTGCTGAATACCCCGGAGGCGGTCAATCCGGTGATAGCAGCGCCGGACGAGCACAAAATCCTTACCGAAGCGGCAATGCCCAGAATCATTACGCAACTCTTTCCTGATTTACCGCCGGAAGATGTGTCGATGCTTAACGACCTTGCTCAAACGCAAATGGTTATTACCGCCAACGGCGGCCTGGTTACGGAGCTGCCGCCGGGGGCAGAGGTTATCCCAGGTGATACTACGACCGATAGGGATGACGGCCCCTCCAATTCCGCAGGCGCTCTGGCTTTTCTGCGGGTGGGGGAAAAGTTCATCAATGTGAGTTCGCTGAATATCGATTTAATTGAAAGCGTCAACCCGTTTCAGGGCGCGTATGAGATTCTCTCCAAGTCTGTTACCGCGCCCATGCTGAAAACCATTCAGGATCAAGTCACTGCCCAGCGCAGCAGTGTGAGCGAAGAAGAAGCCGTGTTGCTTTGGCCCAGAATCAAGGATTTCAAACGCCAGTTCGGAGTTGAACCATCGTTGAACGCCACGGATGCCTATGAGCGGCGGCTGGCGGAAGTGCTGGCCTATGTGCGGAACAAAAAAGCCCAACAGATCCAGGCCGCGCAAGCCGCAAAAACGGAGTAGTCGTGAAGCTCCGCTCCGCGCCACGTTCCATGGCAACTTCTCTGGATGCCATTTTTGACGAAGAAGATGACCTTGGTCTGCTCGCCGGAGTAGTGCCTACAAAGAAAAAGAATGCGGCAACTACGGATTCGTCGGTTTCCGCGTTTTTGGAGCTTGTCGCCTTTTTTGAAGTACACAAGCGGGAGCCGGATGAAAACAAGCCGGAAGAGAAGCCCCTTGCATGGCGCTTGAAGGGGTACAGGACGCGTCCTGAACTGCGCGTAAAAGTCTTGGAGTATGACAATGTTGGGCTGTTGAGCGAAAAGGCGGCTGCTCCTGTTCCCTGCAAATCATTGCCAGACGCGCCTGTTGCTGTGAGGGAAGTTACTTCCCTGGAGGATATTTTCGATGATGACGATGACCTTGGCTTGCTTGGTGGCATAGATACTTCCATTTTTACCGCCACGCCTGCCAGGCCACTCACAGATAAGGATATGCCGGACGAAATAGCCAGCCGCAAGGCGTGCGAAGACTTTTACCTGTATGAAAAACTCTTTCAGGATGTGCAGGGCGTTCTTAATACCAAGGCCGTCATGCTGGAGCGGTTTTCCAGTGAGTCCGAAGCTGCTGTCGGACAAATGTTCATTCTACGGGGGCAACTCTGTTATGTAGACAGGATTCTCAAGGAGGATACGTCTGATTCCAAAAGGGATAACCCTCGGCTGCGCGTTATCTTTGAAAACGGCACAGAGGCCGATTTGCTCAAACGTTCTCTCGCCCGTGCTTTGTATAAAGACCCGCACAGTCGGCGGGTCAATTTTGATCTAAATCTGTTTTCCGACAAGTCTTTCACCATTTCGCATGGCGATAAACCCACAGGGTATATTTATATTTTGGGTTCAGAAACAACGGCTCCGGCACTTGCCAGCCTGAAAACCACCGGCAAATTGGTGAAAATAGGCTACTCAAGTCAGGACGTTCATGAGCGCATCAAAAACGCTCAAACCGATCCCACCTACCTTGAAGCTCCGGTACGTTTACTGGCCCAAATAGAGTGCTTCAACCTTAATCCACAAAAATTTGAAAACCTTATCCATGCGTTTTTGTATCAGCAGCGGCTGAAAATGACTCTTATCAGCGCCAGTGGCAAACCCTACCACCCCGAAGAATGGTTTGCCGTCAGCGTGGAAACTGCTGTTGAAGTCTGCAATCGCATAATCGATGGAACTATAGTGCAGTACCGTATGGACAATACGGCAGGAGTGATTGTGAAAAAGCACGCAGCACTAAAATAATGATGCACCGACCGCAATGTAAATTGCCCTACGAATCATGTTTCGGTCACATTATTTCATCCAGGGGTACCCCAATGAACACGAGTAGCTTGACACTAACGCAGATTTTGGCCGTTTGGGGTGCTTTGCTCTCAACGTTTTTAGCGGGTGTAAAGTTTTGGGAACTTTGGAATAACCGTTTAAAAGTAGATAGTTATGCGACTTGGACAGGAAGTGAGGAAGAGGGGCACACAATAACAATACGCAACTTATCACATTTTCCGATAATGTTGGTAGGATGGGAATTATTTTATCGGCAACAAAAATTTCTTATTCCTCAGGATGAAATAATTGAAAGGAATGATTTTGATTGGAGTGATAACACTATCAATCCTGTATCTGTTTTTTCGTTAAATTTTAAAGGACAAGATTATTTTTCAATACGTAAGACTTCGGAAGGAAATAGTATATATATTAAATTATATTTTTCTGGACATAATGCTATAATACGACGAATTTACAAAGCAAAAATATAATATTCAATTTTACTCATTATGCTGTGTTTGAGATTTTGCGCTCCCGAAAAAGTATGCCATTGAACAATTCGTGTTCCTGGCATAGGAGCACAAGAATGAAGCGTAGTAGATTCACCGAAGAGTAGATTATTGGGATGATATTGCTGCAGGCAGAGACAGGAGTACGAAGTAAATGACTCACCTTATGACCGAGCAGTGTGAGATCGATAACGATTGTACTGGAGAACGCTGGCAAGTTCTTGATGATGAGCAAATCGCACGTTTGATTGCTATCATTGCAATGGGACAGGTTGCCCAAGCAAGTCATATCCTATCAGAACTGGTACCAGCAACACCAGCTTTCACCACTCCTGAATTAAAAACCGAAGCCCAAATTAGACTGACCATTCAGGATAGAAAACAAACAGTGAGAACTGGCTATCCCCGTCCTCAGCGCGATGGTTTTATTTTTGAGGCAATCTCGTGGATTGCCGCTCGGCAAATCTATGGTAAAGAGGCGTATATAAGAGCTCCTCATGTCAGTGCCACGTCGCAGGGACTTGACGGACTGATGATAGAGCTATCGAATGTTAAAACTCAAATCAGTAGAGTTACAATATTCGAAGATAAATGCACAGAAGACCCTGTTGCAGCCTTCAAATATAAAGTGATACCAGCTTTTCAAGATCGGCACGTCAACAAGAGAAGTGCTGAAATTATTGCAGTTGCTACTGTTTTGCTTGGGCAAGCTGGCCTTGATGACGGAACTGCCGCCTGCCTTGCCTCGGCTGTGACCGACCGAGCAAAAAGGCGATATCGTGCCGCTTTTGCTGTCACCACGGATTTTGATAGCGATTACGGCAGGAAACAAATTTTTGCAGACTATAATAAAATCACAGAGATTAGACAGGATCAGCGGCTAGCTGCTTGCCTGGTCGTTCCCCCTCCATTGCGTGCTTGGTTTGATCGGGTTGCAGAGATTGCAATTAAATACATTGAATCTCATTGCTGTCCGGCTAAGGGGTAACAAAAAAGTCCAAAATCTCAGCAGTATGTGGTATAAGAAGTTACCACAACAACTTGCCACACAAGGAGATTTTGGACTTGAGCCATCATACTACACTCTTCT
>NZ_JBAIYW010000384.1:0-16135 GCF_036763055.1 Desulfovibrio sp. 1214_IL3152
CAACTCATCCAGCTCAACCTGCTCGGTTCGGCGTCTCTGGAAGAACTCCTGAATCCACGACGGCGAAGAAAAGATAATCTTCAACATCTCAGCCTATTAGAATTGGGTGCTTAGCCGGACAGCAATGTGGACATATAACAATGAGCGACCAAACATGGGCATTGGCGGCATCACTCCAGCTATGAAACATAAGCTGGCGGCATAGGCTCTACTTTGGAGAGCTACTAAAAAGGGGATGATTACCCCAGTTGCCGAGCATAGGCTATGGTTGAAGCCGTGTCAGGGCAATGGATGCGGGCTTTGACCAGAACTGCGTCCAGCACTTCCTTCAGGCCGGTGAAGTGTTGGCGTAGCGTCTCTGCCGCCGCCGTGCGAGGTATGTTGACCTCTTCCACATCCCAGGCTCTCACCGTCAACAACACATAGTCCAAAACAGCAAGGGCCGGGGAATCACCCCCGGCCCTTGGCTGTGCCTGCTCTACAAAGAATCGTCGTATTAGCCAGTTCAGATTCTGGCGGCAACCAGGGAAAATGCCTGATAGCTTCTTTTCAACGCGCCAGTCCTCAAGGCAGTTGAACAGGTTGAAGGTTACAGGATCAAGGTTTGCAGCTTTCAGCATGCTAAAGTCTGTGTGTCGGATGTGGGCCGCCTCGTGATCCAGAAACGAGGCTGCCAACGCCAACATTTCCGGCTCGCAATCCATAGGCAATGAAGGCAACTGGATGACCTTACCGTTGGTGCAAGCCTCTTTACCGCCGATACGCACCTGCACCCCGTATTGGTCGCCGAGTACGGACGCCAGCAGAGGCAGGCAGTTGAGAATATCTTTGGAACGGATCATGACGTCACCACAAGCCCAGACTGGGAATGACAGGATGTGGCAAGGCGTCGTCTGGCATGGGGATATCTGGTAGAATGGGCATGTCATCCGGTTCGCCATCCGTAGCGCTGCCCATCTGTCCATCCATGCTATCCACCTTGGATAGTGTGTCCGACCCAGCCAGCAGGGCGTCCAGCACAAAGGCCGGACCGTAGCCTTCAATGACTTTCTGGGCGTGCCCCACAAGAGCCGTGCTATCCTTGAGCAGGCAGACCAGGCCCTGCAAGAGCAACAAGTCCGGCCCGCTGATGTTCCCTTTCTTGGGCATACGCAGCAGTGCAGCCTGCACGATATCCGCTACAGGGGCCACATGAGGTTCTACGAAAGACAAGCCTGTGAGTTTGGCATGCAGCGTTCGCAGGGGCGAAAGGGCTTTGTGGGTTACTTCCGTTTTGCCGTGATACACCCTGCGCCAGATGTCCTCGGCGGACTTGGCCACTTCGCCAAAGAGCGTGCCGCCCAGGCCCTGCACCTCTTCGGCCAGGCCGGCCTCCAGCACTGCGGTATTGTCCGTATGCTGTTCCAGAGGAGCGACCTTGTAGATCTGCCAGCGAAAATCCATGCGGCCGCGAACATAATCTGGCCCCACGGTGGAGTTGCGGATGATTTCGCCCCATTGATGATGCTTTTCAATCCAGGCCTGGACGTTCTGGTCATAGCTTGCCAGGAAGGCTTCCTTTTCTTTTTGAAACTCATTTCGGATACTGAGCAGTTCCTGCACGATTTCGCCGGCCTTTTCTTCGGGTATGGCCCAGCCTGACATGAAGCGCACCCCGTGTCTGTCCAGATAGTTGAAGGCGCGGGCCTTGAGTGTGCCGAACACTTTAAGGTTTTCCGGGTCGGCAATGCGCTTGGAGCCAAGAGAGGCCAGATCATCAGGCGGCAGTTCCGCACCGCCCAGATCTTCCTGGCTCATTTTGCGGCGGGCCGACCACAAACTGACGTTGAGGTTGAGGGCCAGCAAATTGTCCAAAATGCGAATGTCTGAAAGAACGTGTGTCATGATGTTCTCCTATAATGAGCTTTTTGTCGTGTTGAGGACGTAGCCTTCCGTAAGCTTTTTGGCTGCGCGGGCCTCAAGTTCCAGGACGGAGTTATTGCCCGCACAATTTTCAGCGGGGATAAAGTGTTGTTGCCCGGCGGTGTCCGGTTTGCCCCAATGGAGCATAAGGCCTTCGGACCGGGCCTCGCCGATCCAGAACTTGCCATCCTGTTTTTTGCCGGGAAGGTTGTGGACTACCTGAAGATGAACGCGGGGCTTGGTTAGCTTCGGCGTATTGTGCAGTTGGCCGCGCATGAAACGCAGGGCTTGCTCACCTCGCAGGAATTCTTCCTCCGCGTCGGCGCTCATTGCCTTGATGTCCGCTTCCGTATGTTGAGGAAACATGCGCTGTGCCAGTTCGTGCAGCATGGCGCGGGTCTCGCGGCTGGCCCGGTAAGCCAGTGCCCGGTCAAGGGCATAGGTGATTGGCTGGATGCCCTGATGGGCCAGGGGCTGAAAGCGCACGGTCAGATCTCCCCAACGCAGCAGACTGCGCGTGGAGAAGGTGACTTCAATGGTGTTGGTCAGATTGTTGCTTGAACCCTCACCCATGAACAATTTGCGAACTTCATTGGCGTAATCCACCATGGTGGCGCAAAGCGTTTCGGGTAGAGAGGGGAAGCGCTGGGCCAGCAGTTTTTTCTCCACAGTTGCATCGGGATAGCCCACTTCGCAGATAGTGAAGCGATCCAGCCACGCGAGATTCTGCCGTTGCGTGCCCTGATACAGGCCCGTGTCATCACCAGCACCATTTGTATTGGCTGTGGCCACAAAGCGGAACATGGGGTGCGGCTGGATAATCTCGCCCCCATTTTCCGCTATGCACAAAGGGGAGCCGTCCAGCACGCTGTTCAACCCGGCGGCGATCTCCGGCGAAGTTAAATCAATCTCATTGAGGAGCAGAATCGCTCCGTGACGCATGGCAAGGGCAAGAGGGCCGCACTCAAAGGTCATGTTGCCGCCTTTGACCGTCAGATGCCCCACCAGGTCGGCAAATTCCAACCTTCCATGTCCTGTCACCTCAAACACGGGATAGTTGAGCCGCGCTGCCAGCTGTTTGATGCAGCTTGTTTTGCCGCAGCCCGTGGGGCCAAAGACATAGAGCGGTTCCTGCGCACCCTGAGGGCTGACAAACCAAACCACCATGTCGCGGCTGGACTCGTGAAATAGGTAGTCTGGGTCAATGGCCGGAGTGTAGGCCGAGGGCGTGACGTAACCCTTGACCATGGTGCCAGAGGGGTTCCCGCTGAAGACCTGACCAGCGTCAAGGTCGGTGGGCTGGAGAGAGTCGAACTCGGAAGTACGGGTGCTTTTCATTTTGCCCTCCAAAAAACAGAAAGGCGCACCCTTATGGGTACGCCTTTCTGTAAATTTATTATAATAATTGCTAGTTATGTGTTGAAATATGCCTCAAAAACTCTACGGGTGTTGCTATATGCAGATCAGGAAATACATGTCGCAGTTCTAATAAGTGTTTATCTCCCGACACTAGAAAAGCGGCATTAGCTGCTTTCGCTAAATGAATGAAAACGGCATCATCCCTGTCACGAAGCTCTGAAACTTCTTCAAGAGGAATTTCAAGCGGAAAGGTTTCAGCCCAAGGTAGGAATTCAGCGAGCAAACTTTCAATTTCTTGGGGTTCCAGCTTGAACTTTGGATAACTTAACACCCTGATTAATTCAGTGACGGTTTCACGACAAACTACAGGAATAATTTCTTCAGTCTGCCATATTAGACGGAGTTCAGCTATTCTTCCCTTTGAGAAAATAAGCGCGGAAACAAGACAGTTTGTGTCTAAAACTACACGAGGAGCCATAGCTATCCTCTACGCCCCCACTGGACCGCATCCGTTACATCCTGCTCACTGATGCCAAGAGCCGCTAATTTGTTGCGTACGGCGTCAACTGGCCGTACCTGCATGGGTGTGAGGACTATGCGACCATTTTCCAGCGACACATCGAAATATTCGGGCTGGTCAATCTGCTGCACAATGGCCTTTGGAAGCGTAAGCTGATTCTTAGAAGTAAGTTTGGCAAGCATCTCGGCCTCCTTTTTTCATTATAGTAAAGAATCCGTGATTAAAGGATACGTCTTGCAAATTATTTGTCAAGCTACGTGGTTCTCAGCTTATCCTCCTTGCGTTATCGCGCTCTGTGAGTTTGTTTCTCCAGATTCAGTTTATGCGTGAGATACTCAATTTTTCGAAAGGCTCGCCAGTGCGCTCGCAGCGGGCAAGCAAGGCGTCCACGTCAATGTCGTCCAGATGCTCAAAGCAGAAGATATCGGACAATTCTCCCCGTAGCGCGTTTTTATCCAATGTCGTTCGGCCTGCAGCCACTGACATGCGGAAGCGATACTTCCCCGTATCTATCCAGTCCCGTGTACCGGCCTGCCGGTGTACCAGCTTGAGCACGGTTTCCATTTCCTTGATTTCCGCATCCAAGACGGTGCGTTGGTTTTTGAGGGCAGCCAATTTATCCAGTGCCGGTTCCCATTGTGGCATTTTCACGTCCTGCGGAAACTTGGGACAATCGCCATTGTATTCGCAGTACGAGCACAACGGATAAAAGCCTTGGGCGTAGTCCACCTGCGAGAGGGACAAATTCCCGGCGCGGTAGGCCGTGAGGTCGCTCCAGAGTTGGCTTGCGTGGTCAAGGGCCGTATCCAGCATGGCCTGATTGAAGCCATAGGGGCCGAACGTCTTTACCTCTCTCATGGAAATGCAGAGCAGCCATGCTTCCAGGATCGCTGCATCAGCACATGTGGGCAGTTTGAATCCCAAATGGGCATGACAGAGTTGAGGAAAGGTTATTTTTTCATGCAAAAGCGTACCGTCCTCCGCCCGCAGGCTGAATGCTGGCTTGTCCCAGGCCATGGCCAGCAGACCGATTTGTCCGTGTAATTGCAGTAGATGAGAATCGTGCGGCGTGTCGGGCAGCTTGTCCGTGCTTTTCACTTCCAGAATCCGTATGGCATTGACGGGCGCACCCCAAACCAGCACGAAGTCCAGATGGGCTTTAATCGGCACTCCCTGATGTTGCCAGGTGATTTCCAGTTGGGGCAGCACATGCAAACCCAGAGATGCCAGCGCCTGCCCCACGCCAGCTTCAAACCAATGGCCCCGTTGCAGGGTCAACAGACGTTCCAGGCTGTCAGCAGTGGGCAGCACCTTGCGGGCCAACGCAGCACGAGGGCACTCCCAGTGCTGGCCGATGTCGCTCATACCCACATACGTGGACCTGTCGCCCAAATGGGCGGTGGTACTTTGTTGAGAGACAGTCTGAAGCCCTTGACGAATTAATGCCCGCAAACCTTCCGTGCGGTCGGTGGTTATCATGATTGCATCCCTATAAAAGTAAGAGGGCTGCCATCAGGCAGCCCTCTCACTCGGTATTTTTGTTTTCACTATGCGGCATCAACATACTTCCACCACAATTTTCTCTGCGGGTTCCAGCGGAAGCCCGCGCCTGTGAGTATTTCCTTTTTGGCCTGCGTGTTGCCGCTGGCAATGATGCAGGGCCGCCCGTCCTGAGCCGTCACCTGTTGGTAGGCGACTCCTTTCAGCGGAGGCAGGTTTTCAAGTGCTGCTGGCGATCGATTTGAGGGGGGTGAAATATTGTTTGTGGCGGATGGGTTGAGTGGGGATGCTTTTCGCGCTTCTGGGGCGTTTACGGGCAATTTCGGGCGAGATGCCGATTTTCGGCCAGTTCTTGCCCCTTCGCCGTCATCATCTTCCGTCACCATGCCCAGCATGGCGGTCAGAGCATACCTCCTCGCGTAGGTCATTGCCGATCCCATGCCCTGAGGGTCAGCCTTGGGCAGGGGAACCACGGCCAGTGAGCTTTGCCATTGGCCGGACTCCGCATGGGTCAGTTTGGTGACCAGCCCCAATGAATTGGGCTGCTCCACAGGCACAGGGTACTGACACAGCCAGATGCCATTTTCGATGAGTGTGCCTCTGCATGCGTCCATGACGCTGTTGAGGCTGGCGTACCAGCTTTTGGTAAAAGGGTTTTCAGCGTCCCTGGCAATGGGTTGCACGATGCGCTGGACGTTGAGCAGGGCCTTGGCCAATTCGGTGGTGTTTTCTGATTGGTATTGATTCATATGAAAATCCTCCTGAGATAACAGAATGACGAAGCCCCGCCCAGCTTAGTGCTGGACAGGGTTTTGGGGGTGATTTGAAACGTAGTTCCGGTGCTCTTAATGCTATAATATATTTACTAAATTTGATGGATGACGGCTTAAAAGGATACCAGATATATTACTTGGCTGCTGACTCCATAACAGATAAAATACTGTATGTTACACCTTATGTATCCGGCATGCGGTCAGGATTTTGGTCTGCCTTAAGGCGCTGGCGCTATTCTGACTCATCCCTGAACATCGCAGATGCCGTTGTGTGCCCCATTTCTGGCCCGCCATGTAGCGCAGCCGGGCCGCCACTAGCATTAAGGCCGCATGCCCATCGGGAAAGCTGCCCACTACCCACGTTCACCACCGGATTTCACGATTCAGCCTTTCGAGCTGGTTGTTTGTCCGGATATACCGCCAGTGTGCGACAGGAAACTCATAATAGGAGAGCGTTTCTTCAATGCCGCTTTTCAGGATCTCTCCTGTCTTGCCAAGGCGTAGTGCGGCAATCTTTTGGGCGACATCTCGAGCCTTCTGGCCCGCTGATTCCCTATCTTCCTGCGCGTGAATGGCCTTGAGCATCCGGCCGACTTCCTTGGCTTTTCCGGGCAGCACCGCCTGGAGTACATTCCGGTAAAAATGTACCACACAACGCTGCCACCGGGTTTGGGGGTAAAAATCTCCTCATTGCTGTCCGTATATGGCCTCGCCAGGAGTCAAGGAGTTTAAAAATGTTCTAAACAGAATCGGATGCACACGTATATCCGGCATCAGGCCTTGGCCGCGCCATAATGGGCAATTCGCTCTTTCGGTCCTAATCGGCTACTCGACCTTTTAAAGGTCAGGGATAGCATCAGGTTCTCCGAAAGCAGGTCCGACCGTTTAGTCCATTTCTCCTTGCTCTTGCATCCTCGGTGGGAAATACCGACGTTGGTTATAGGCTGCCAGCTAAGATTGGCGTGATATCCGTCGCGGCACACCAGACAAAAGAGTGTGCCGTTGCGAATATCATGACAAGCCGTTAAGGTGCTCTTCATCTACGCGGTGAACGAGGGGACCCGCGAGCGGGCACAGAGCTTCCTCACTGACGATCACATCCAGCGCATTGTCGCTGCCTATCAGGCTTTCGATGATGAGGACGGCTTTGCCCGGGTGGTCAGCAATGACGAGGTCCGGGAGAAAGGCAGCAACCTCAGCATCCTGCTCTACGTGCGAGCGGACAACGGAAATGGCAATGGCAACGGCGTGACCGAAACAGTCAGCCTCAAGCAGGCCATAGCAAACTGGCAGGAACGCTCGATGACATTGCGGGAGTCAATGGACGGTCTGCTTTCAACCTTAGAGGGAGGACTGCATGGAAGCTAAGACGCCATTCTCTCAAGAGTACCTTAACGAAATCTTCAAGATTTCCCCTGCAGATCCAGAACGCGTGATCTCAAGGGAAAGCAGCAGCCTTGAATTCAAGGAATCATTCGGGTGGGCAAGCTTGCCAAAGTACCTGAAAACCAGCGCCGCGTATGCCAATGCCAAGGGTGGCTATATCGTGTTTGGCATTGCCAACAATCCACATCGGCTTTGCGGCCTCTCAGGAGCGAACCTGACGTTATTTGAGGATATTGATCCGGAAAAGATGTCTCGCAACTTCAATGAACACTTCGCTCCGGAAATAGGATGGACGATTCAGGAATACGAACTTCAAGGGAAGATTTTTGGCCTTTTGTATATTTATGAGGCCAAGGATAAGCCCGTTGTCTGCACCAAAGATGCTGGTAAGGAGCTGAAAGAGGGCGATATCTACTATCGATATCGAGGCCGCTCCGAGCGAATTAAATACCCAGAACTCAGAGCCATCCTTGAGGCCAAGCGGGAAACTGAGCAGCGCCTCTGGATGCAACATCTCGAAAATATAGCGCGGGTCGGCGTTCGGGAGGCTGGGATTTTCGATCTGCACACCGGTAGCGTAACCGGGTCCGGAGGTTCGTTCCTGATTGATGAATCACTTCTTAGTCAGCTTTCTTTCATCAAAGAGGGGGAGTTCTCTGAGGTCAAAGGCAAGCCAGCGCTAAAGCTGATCGGACAGGTTGAACCCCTGGCTGGAAGCATTATCAGTACGGCCAAAAAACAAATTGTAAAAACCAAAGGCATAAGGACGGCAGATATCGTTCTCAGCACTTTGAATCAGGATAATGTTCCTGAGCCAGACGAGTACATCAAGCAGATCTGCTTTGAAAGCACCGCATTTCTGCCCGTTTACTATTTCATCAAGAAATCCGGAATGACACTGGATAAAACCGTGGAAGTGCTCAAAGGCGTGGTTTCAAGATCAGCCACGCGAGAAAAACTGATTGAACGGTTGAAGATTGGGAATACTCAGGAACTTGCAATCCCCAACGGGAGCACTGCCGCAGCCACCAAAAAGAGGAAATACGCAGAGGCGCTGCGCAGCAAAGAGGGCAACGCAAACCTTACCGGGAAAGAGCTTGAATATTGCCTTCAAGCTATACGCGGACTGACGGCAGGCGAGGTCAAATCCAACTCGAAGTATATCAGAGAGCTTTTGCGGAACTGGTTTAATAGGCACTACGCATCAGCCAAAGGCCCACTGGCTGACAACCTGCGTCGGGCGATCTGCTGGGTTGATGAAGCATTGAATATGGGAGACTGTAAATGAGCACACAATGCCCGCCTGCGCAGGCACAAGGACAATCCGAAGTTTATAGCCCTGGGCGAACGCCTCGAAAAGCTCAAGGAGCGGTACGAACAGGGCCTGCTTCACAGCCTCGATTTCCTCAAGGAGATGCTGACCCTAGCCAAGGAGGTCGTCCAGGCCGAGAAGCAGGTGGACTCGGTCGATGAACAGGCCAAGGCCAAAGCAGCCCTGACCGAACTGTTCGCCGAGGTGAAGAACGGCAAGACGCCGATGGTGGTAGAGTGGATCGTGACCGATATCGACGAGATCTTGCGCCTAGTCTGGTTCCCTGGCTGGCAAAACACCAAGGCCGGAGAACGCGAGATCCAGAAGGCCCTGCGCAAAGCGATTTACGTGAAGTACCAGGTCAAGGACCATGATCTGTTCGATAAGGCGTTCGGATATACTCGGCAATACTACTGCGAAGGGATGGTAATGGGGCCCTATGGCTAAAATAGGTCAGGCAAAGCAGATCATTGAAAACCGCAGAGGCGACACCTTTGGCGGTTGGCCTGCCCGTACCCTGCTGGAGGCGGGCGACATTCCCATTGCCCAAATCGCCGAGCTTGCCCTGCGTGAAGGACAAAGTTCGAATCCTTTGTATCGGGTCCACCGCTGGTTTGCTCGCCGGGTGGGCTCTCAGTTCCGTTCGATCCTCACCGCGTTAACCCTTCCTCCTGACAAGGCCGACACCTTTTGGGATACCTACCTCGGCAAGACCTCCGTGCATGGCGCTGTCGTTCTAGATCCCTTCATCGGCGGCGGGACAAGTTTGGTGGAGTCCATGCGCTGCAACGCCCGGGTGATTGGTTTTGATATCGACCCAGTCGCGACCTTTATTACCCGATTTGAGTTGGCCGCCTCCCGGATGGAGGAACACTACCCGGAAATCGATCAAATTTGCAATGAGGTCGCACAACTCATTACGCCGTTGCATCGGACCATGGTGGATGGTGTCGAACGGGATGTTCTTCATCATTTCTGGGTCCAGGTGAAGCAGTGCTCGAATTGCCAGAGCGATGTCGAACTCCATCCCCATTTTCAATTGGCCTACTCTAAAGAGAAAAGTCTGCAGTGGGTATTCTGCAAGGACTGTCATGCAGTCCACGAATTGCCGATTGAATGCAAGGTGCTGCACTGCTCTTGCGGCAAGCGCACCACTATCAGCGCGGGCACGCACGGCAACGGGATCATGACCTGCCTGACCTGCAAGCACACACAGAAGATCGCAGCGGATGACCTTGATGGCGCCGAACGCCCCACTTGGAGGCTCTTTGCCCAAGAGTATCTGGTCGGAACCGGCAAGAACTGCACAAGGCATTTCAAGCGCGTCGAAGAGGTGGACCAGGAGTTGTACGACCAAGCCACCCGGAAGCTGCGGATAATCGGGAATGGCTTGCTTGTGCCGACGAGAAGCATTCCCCGCGAGGGGCGCTCGGATGGACGACCTCTGATCCACGGGATTCGGCATTACGCAGACTTTTTCAACGACCGGCAGAAGCTCCACCTGCACCTTCTCGGTTCGGCCATCGGCCGAGTGGAAAGCGATGAGGCGCGGCGCTGCCTTGAGCTGGCCTTCAGTGAACATCTCACTACGAACTGCATGTACACGGCCTATGCGTTTGGCTATCGCCGAACGAGCCCAATGTTCTCCATCCACTCATACCGGCACATCACTCGTCCGGTCGAGCTGAACCCTTGGCAGGATGGCGTCGGACGGGGGACGTTCATCAACACGGTCCGGAAAATTTCGAAGGCGATTGCCTTTGCCAAAGCGCCCCAGGAACTGCATCCGGAAGGCACCAGAGTCGCTTATGAAGATGGTTTTGAGCGCGAACAAGCCTACCTTGGCTCTGTCGATGATGTATTGAGCGGCAGCGCCACGGCGGCGATTGAAACCCAGTCTTCCGAGGAACTCCATTTATTACCGGACGGCTCAGTGGATCTCGTGCTGACCGATCCGCCGTATTTCGACAATCTGAGCTACTCGGAACTCTCGGACTTCTATTTGGCCTGGCATCAGCCTTTGGGAATCGCACCGCCGCCGTATGACGACAACCTCACTTCGGCTCCGATACTGCAGAACCTGGCCATCACGCGACGGTCCGATGAAGCCATCAAGGGATACCAGGAACGGCTTCAGCAGATTTTCATGGAATGCAACCGCGTGCTCAAGTCGAACGGGATCTGCGTGTTCACCTACCACCATAAACTCGCATCGGCATGGAATGCTCTCGGCACGGCTCTGCTTCATTCGGGACTCTCGGTAACCAAGGTTCTGCCCATGCGTGGCGAAGGCCAAGGAGGCCTTCACACTTACGATGGCACCATCAAGTGGGACGCGGTACTGGTCTGTCGCAAGAAGAAAGGCGTCATCAAGAGGGGCGTTCCGGTCATAAGCGAAACTGCCATCAAAGACGCTGTTTTGGAGGCGGAATCTCACTTTGAGGCCTTGTCCGCCCATAAACGGATCGGATTCAAAATACCTGATTTCACTAATTTGGCTCGGGCGTTGGTCGTCAGTAGGAGTTTCTTAGGCGAGGCGGATACCAGCACACGACCGATGTCGGATGCATTGAAGAACATACCAACTCCGGGAGAGTTGCGATGGCGAAACTCGATAAAGGAACGCTTGCTCTAACATTCAAATTCGATTGTGACCGGTTTCTCCGGTTTCGTCTGGCCAGTGATGCTGAAAGGGACTCACTTGGCGTCTCGGCCGAAACCTACAAACGCCCAGGTATTGAACTTATCAAAGCGGCCGGGCGGCGTTGGGAAGCCGACAAATACCAGGATCTGATCAACACCTCAGATGATGGGAAAGTTGTGTTCCTTCTCGAGGACAAGGTCGATGATCTTCTGGGACGGAAGCCCTTCAAGAAGATCCAGAACCTTTTTGACATCCTCCGGCAACAGGAACCACCCCAAGCAGTTATCGAGGCGGAATTCACGGTTCCCACAAACATTACTCCCGGTCTTCAAAAGGCATACGACGATTTCGGTCTCGACCAGGTACGAGTGCGCCCAGACATCCTTTGGATACGTCCAGGTGGCACTGGTGCGCCGCTGATCGGCAATGGGACTGTGCCTGAATACGAAATCCATATCATTGATGTGAAAATGGCTGCGGAGCCATCCCTCCGGCACTTCACAGAGGTGACCTACTACGCTTTGGCGTTGGCCACAGCCATCCAGCAAGAAGGGCTTGGCGGCAGATATGCCGTTTCGGCGGAAGGCACCATCTGGCCAGGGAGTCACGACATCAATGCGTTCAGGAACCTGGTCCAGCTTAATCAGGCCAAGGGAGCCGCAGATCCTATTTCCGAGGCCCTCAGCGGAACGCTGATTCGGGTTCCCTATGAAGTCTATAAAGTCCACGTGAAGCAGTTTTTCGAGGATCGCCTTCTCCGGGTTCTACAGACCGATATGGAGGATGCCAGTTGGCATGTCGGTCCCAAGTGCCAGCTTTGCGACTACGTTCGCTACTGCCGAGACAAGGCATCCGAATGCGATCATCTTTCCCGGCTGGCCTGGCTCAATCAGGGACAGGCGGAACTGTTCCGTTCAAATGGCATTACCACTACAGCGGAACTGACTGAAGCTGTGACTACCGCCGATGATCGCTGGCAATCCGTTATCGACTCCAGCCACCAGTTGCGAGCAGATGGGCCAGCGTTAGCCACTCGTGCCCGTTCACTGACCGAGGGGGCACCCTTGCCAGTCGATGGGCGGCGCAGCGCTATGATTCCTGCCTGGACTGACCAAAGCATCTTTATCACGATTCATTTCGACCCGGGCTCTGGGATCTCGTTTGCCTTGGGCGCGGCGCGACTCTATTTCCCGCACGGCCGCAAACCCGGCGATCCTCCGGTGACGGACGAAAAGATTTTCATCGTCGACCGTGTCGATGCGATGAACCCGGAAACGGAACGAGAGCGGCTAAAGGAATTTGCGACCGTGGTTTCTGAGTGGTTAGACGAGGTGTCGACCGTCAACACAGGTCTACCCGCCCGTGACCGGCTCTCTTCCCATATCTTCTTCTGGGACATGCTGGAGGTGCGTCAACTCAAGCGTATGTTCGAGCGTCATATGCAGAATCCTGACGTGATCGAATTGATCGAGGTGCTTACCCGATTCTTCCCGCCGGACAGCTTGTTGCCCGATCCGGATGCTTTCAAGTCTCAGCCTGGGACAATCGTCAAGGAAGTCCTGCGCATGCTCGTTGGGCTGCCAGTTGCTCACGATTACTCCCTTTTTGAGGCAGCGAACAGTTTCTTCCCAAATGTCCGGGAGGATGGCACCCCGTATAAGTTCGATCTGCCTTTTGGATTCGCTACCCCAATGAGCGATCAGATTCCTTTCGAGCGGGCCTATGAGCTGTGGCAGGACAAAATCTTTGTCCGCCATTTCAACAAACTGTATTCTGACCCGTCTAAGTGGAGGCGCTACACCCGGGACGAACTCTACGATGGCATTAAGCGGGCCACGAAGGTTCACCTGCAAGCTTTGCAGCACATCGTCCGGCGACTGCGTGAAAACTACAAAGACCGGTTGGTGCTGAAAAAGAGCGGCTTCTCTGCCGCACGTTCCTCCCAGGCAAGTGTTCCGGAGGCGGCAAGAAGTCTGATCGCTTTTGAGAAGCTCAATGTCGCGTGCCAGGAAATGGAGAACCGGAACACTCGCTCACTGCCCGTCGATGAACGGGAGGCGAGGTTTTTCTCGATACGCGGATTGACCTTGAAGCCTCAAGCAGAGGCTGATCCGATCATCGATGAGATCAAGCTCGCGAATCCACAGTATCAACACGAAGCGCTCTATGTTTTCGATTTTTCTCCGACCAGCAGAGATTCCCGAATCAAGGAAGGCGAATTTACCGTCGCCCTATCCAACGAGAATGAATACGTGGATCTCGACGAGCCGTGGCGTCGGCGAATTGGATTGGGCTTCCAAGATGCAGAAGAACTGCTGGGCGAACACGGCCTGACCGAGCGGTGGATGACGAACAAGTCGATAGGGGCATTGCTTCAGGTAGCGGTCATTCGGTTGGAGGCCATGCAGGACAATCCCTATGTGGTTCTTAAACCGGGTCACCAGGGGCTCTTTCAGTTTGCCGTCGCCCAAGGACTCGTGGCGCTCGACTCACCGCTTGTCCTTGATCCGATGTACCGGGATTTTTCGAGCGACAGGATAGAAAAAGCACTGAGGTCTGTCGGCGGCAAGGCAGCACCGAGCAAACGTGCCAGGAAGCGGAGGTAAGGTAGTGGCTAAGAGACCGACAAAAATGACCGAACCAGCCCATAGCCTGATGTATACCCCCGGCTCGCTGGCTGCAGGAAAAACATTCACTGACACCAACCAGTTGTACGCGAAGGTAACACCATACCTGAAGGATGCCTTCAACGAAAAGCAGGAATCCCTCTTTCGCGATGCATTCGGAAACAGGATTTCTTTGCTTTGGGGGCCGCCGGGAACAGGAAAGACCACGGTTCTGGCCGGGACTATTCTCGGGTGGATTGAGCATTACGCCGAAGCGGGAATTCCGCTGCGTGTCGGTATCGGGTCCAGCAACTACAACGCTATCGATAACGTCCTCAACGAAGTCCTAGAACTGATCAACAGACGGACGGCCACGGTCGGAGCGTTAGATTGCCCGGTTCGTGTCACAAGGGTGAGAAGCGACTCCTCCGCACCTCCCTTGAGTGATCAGATCGAAGATATGCCGAGGAACTCTGCAAGGGCTCAGGGTTTTGTGAATGCCCTGAAAGGCGACGATACCGGGATCATCATCGTGGGTGGAACCTGGCAACAACTTGGACGACTTGCTGAGAAAGACCACCAGGATAGTGAGCCGACCGCCGAATGGTTTGATCTTCTAGTGATCGACGAGGCATCACAGGTTCAGGTTGCTGCGGCTGCGGCCTACTTTCTACTTTTGAAATCTGATGGGCATGTTGTTCTTGCAGGTGACGACCGGCAGCTTGGGCCGATCTACGGCTTCCAGATGAAGGATAGCGTTCAAGGGCTGTTTGACTGCATTTTCTCTTACATGAAGGAGACCCACGGCATCACCCCGGTGCAGCTTAAACACAACTATCGGACCAACGTGGAAATTTCCGCATGGCCCTGTAAGCGTTTTTATAAGAACGAATACGAGGCGTTCTTCCCCGAGAGAAAGCTGGATCTCGCCATCAATATTGATGAAAAACCAGCCGACTGGCCTGAGCAGTTGCCATGGTCCGGCCAGTTTCTCCGCATTCTTGCCCCAGCTTGCCCTGTGGTGGTGATTAGCTACTCCGCCAACACATATACGTTATCGAACCCTTTTGAGGCGCAGATCGTTTCCGCTTTGACCCTTTTGTACAAGAAGCTGGTCGACGCCCAACAGGCCGGAGTAAGCGCCCAGGAATTTTGGACGCAGAAAATCGGCATCGTGACTCCCCACCGAGCCCAGATGGCATCCATCAGAAATCTGCTCGTGAATGCGGCCGGTATGACGATGGACCCGCCTCCATTTGTGGACACCGTAGACCGATTCCAGGGTCAGGAGCGCGACCTGATCCTTTCCAGTTATGTGGTGGCCGACCGGAATTTTGTTGCGTCTGAAGATGCATTCATCCTAAGCCCGAGACGATTCAATGTGACGCTGACCCGGGCGAGAAGCAAGTTTGTAATGCTTATTAGCGACGCGCTTCTCCAGCATCTGCCATCCGATCCGGACGTGGCTCGTGACGCCGCTCACCTGCAGCTCTTTGCCGAGCAGTATTGCAGTTCGGTATGTGACACCATCGACTTGCCGTTCTTTGAACGCGGTGCGATGTCGACCATGAGATGCAAATTGAGGGGGCGATACGAGAATGGAGTTTGATGCAATCAACGCCGATCCATTTGTGGCTGTAGAGAGGGAGTACTGAAAGATGCCTTCAGTCCTTGCATGGATTGATCATGACTCGAAAGCGAGGGAACGCACGCTTCGCATCCTTTCCCTTTTCCAGGAAAAGGAAAGTCGTGACGAGCTTGGGCTCGGCTCCGTGCGGGACAACTTTGCCGATCTGTTGTTTCCAGGAACAAGCACGATCCTGACACGCCTTCGCTACATGCTTTTCGTGCCATGGATTTACCATTCGCTGGAAGAGAAACGACTACCTGCAGAGTGAGATAGGCTGGAAAAAACGGACGCCATAGTCCATATCCATTGAGGAGGTTCTATGACGAAAGCACCACGGGGACGTTATTCACAGGAATTGAGGCAGCAAGCCGTCACTATGGCGGTTGATGATGGTTTTGGCGTAACGGAAACAGCGCGAAGGTTATCTATTCCGATGAAAACCTTGGCGAATTGGGTTACGCATTACCGACAGGACAAGCACGAGTTCGCCTTGAAGCCGGGCG
>NZ_JBAIYW010000457.1:0-15465 GCF_036763055.1 Desulfovibrio sp. 1214_IL3152
TGAGGCTGCGCCCGTAAAAGCGCCTGGGGCGGAAGGAACACCCCCCGGCGGCATGCCCAGCGCCGCGCCTGAACCGATAAACCCTGCTGCAAGCGGAGGAAATGTTGTCTCCGGTTCCACGCAGAATGCGGCTTCAACGGAGGGAGCGGTCGCGCCGGAGCAAAAAACTGTGGCCGATCCGGCCATGACCAGGCAAGAGAAACGGCCTGAGGCCGGGGCGGTATCCGGCAAGGTGAATGAACAGACCGTGGGCCTTCCCGCTGCCCAGCAATCCGAGGACGACAAAGCCAAGGCGTCCGAAGAGCGTCCGGTCATCTATGTGGATGAACAGGGAAATCCCGTCCCAAAGCCCGTTAATCCGGAAATCGTCATGGAAGAGGCCGAAAGGCTCATCCGTGAGCGCAAATACATCGAAGCCCTGCCGCAGCTGGAAAAGCTCAGGAGCCTGCCGGGGCTGCAGCCGGAAATGCTTGAAAAAGCCCTGTACTACATCAGCGACTGCACATGGGCGAGGTATGCGGATAATCCGCTGGCAGGATATGAGGCCATTGTGTCTTCCACCAGCGAAGCCATGAATGCCAACCTGCGTTCGCCCCGGGTACCCGAGGCGTTGCTGCGTCTTGGGCTGGTCAACGTCAATGTGGGAAACCTCGTGGACGCGGGCGGCTATATTGTTGCCTTGCTGCGCCGCTACCCGGACTATCCCGGCGTGGCCCAGGGCTTTACCGCCCTTGGCAAGGCGCAGCTCAAGCGAGGGCTTGACGAAAGGGCAGAGCAGTCTTTTTCAATGGTGCTGGATAAATACCCGGAATCTTCCTACTTGCAGGAGGCTTCCGTGGGTTTGGCGGAAGCCCTCAACAAGCAGAAAAAATTTCAGAATGCTCAGCTTATTCTGGACTTCATAAGCAAGCGCTGGCCGCGCTACTACATTGATGAGCCGTCTTTTCTGCTTTTGCAGGCCAGCAACGACGAAGCTCTCGGCAAGACCGGCCCTGCGCTTGCCCTGTACTGGCTGTATTACAACCTTGTTCCCGGCCACGAGGGCAACGACACGCTTTTGCTGCGCCTCGGAGACATGTACGCCCGGCAGGGCGGCTGGATCAGCGCGGAATTTGTGTATCGCTATGTGGAGCGAACGTTTGCGGGTGCGCCGTCTGCCGCGGTTGCCCGTTTGCGCCTGGCGGAAAAGGGCATCTATGATTCGCCCATCAGCTATGCTGAAATGAGCGCGGTTTTTGCGCGCGATACAGGCGGTGCGCTTTGGAAGGTATACAATGATCTTGCGGCGTCTTCAAAAACCGCTCCTGCGGCTGTTCTGGCCCGTCTGAAAGAGGCCATGTGGCTTTACTGGGATAAAAAATATACCGAAGCCATGGGCAAAGCTGCGGATTTTATTGATGCCTATCCCGAAAACGCCAATGTTCCCCAGGCCAGGGACCTTATCTGGGCGTCTTTTCAGCAGGAACTGAACAATTCTCTGGCTGAGGGCAATTACGGGCGCATTCTGATTTTATGGAATGGCTTTCCTCTGGTGCGCGAACGCTATGGCGTGCTTGACCCACGAATGCGTTATGCGCTTGCCCAGGGCATGCTGGAGCGTGGGGATGAAACCGCCGCCCTTGAGATGATGGCCGAATTCCTGAAAAGTCCTATGGATCCCAATTACGGCGAAGCCGCTTTTACGGAGTTTTTCAACCGTTACCTCAAGGCTGGCGCGTGGGACAAGGTGCTGGACCTGGGAAAGCTGGTTTCTGCCTGGCCCATGAACAGACCGTTGCGTAACCAGCTTGACTACGCCCTGGCGTTGTCCGCGCAAAACCTCAATCTGGCCGGTCCCGCCCTCGCCATGTGGGCGCAACTGGCGGAACGGCAGGACATACCGCTTTACCAACGGGCTTACGCCACCTACTTTCTGGCCCGCGATGCCGAACAGCGCAAGGATATAAAGAACTCTTACGAACTGAACCGTAAGGTTATAGACCTTTTTACCCGGCTTCAGGATGAGCGTTCGGACAAGGCTGACCCGCAACGCATCAAGGATGCCATGGCCGCGCTTATGGACATCAGCGAGGTTGCCAACCGCATCCCCGAAGCGCTGGAATGGGTGGGCCGCTATAATGCCTATGCACCGCCGGAATCGCCGGAATATCCCGGTCTGCGCTTTCGCGAGGCGCGCCTGTACCGCAAACTGGGAGATGCGGCGCGCGCTCAGGCCTTGCTGGAGGATATTGTTCGCAATTATCCCAATTCGCCCTTTGCCCAGGCGGCGGCAGGAGAGCTGCGAACCTTTGAGGTTTCGCGCGACCTGCAGAACTTTCTGCCCGGCGGCGCTTCGGCGGGGCAACAGCCCGCAACGGGGCAACAAGCCTCTCCGGGGCAGCCACAGTGAGGGGAAGAGCAACCTTCCCCTGGGCTGCTCCCAATGGAATTGCTTCAGCTTGAGACTGTTTCGGCGTTGCAAGGGCAAACGCCCGCCGCCAGGACATGAAGCCGCATTGCCTGTTGCCCGAAGGGGTGCGCATGAGGACGGCAGCGCTTGCATGTGCGCTGTGAAGCGGTGTGGTGAGTGTCGTGCAACTCAGGAAAAGTAAACCTCAAAAGCAGAATGTTGCTTGCGCGGTGCGGTATACGATGTCCTGTTGCTGATGTGCGGGCAACAGGCACAAAAAATCGTATGCCGCATATTGGCGGCTTTTCAGAAAACAAGTTTACATGTATCACTGTCATTATTTGTATCCGCATTTTGCGCGGCGGCATGACCCCGAAGGGAGATCACATGAAAAAAATGCGTCAATTCTGTTTTCTGGCCCTGCTGCTGGTGCTGACTGCCGGCTGTAATGCCGCCTTGCAGCGGGGAATGGTCGGGCCTGTCTACGTGTCTACAGCTCGTCCGGCCATCAGTCTGGCCGCTAAGGATATGCCGCTGATTGCCGGTGGGCAGGGGCAGGTCAACCTGGACTGGACCGGCGTGATGGGCGGCCTGCCTGTGTCGGTCTGGATGGCGGCCTACGGCCAGGGCCAGCCGCGTTCGCCTCTTGCTATCGTGGCCCAGGTTGAACTGCCGCAGGGCTGGTACTGGAACAGCGACTCCACGCCGCCGTTCAGTGTGGATCAGGCCACGGAGGTCATTGGCGATACACCCTTTGTCGCCTGCACCTTCATAACCGATAGTTCGCGTGACCCCTTTGCCCTGCTGGCCGGAGTGCAGCAGGATACGCCGCCCATGCGATGGCTTGTGCGCAGCTTTACCTCACGGTTCAACTTCAATACCGATAAGGTCATTCTTGAGTACCGTGAACCGTTGCCGCCGCAGATGGAATTTCTTGAAGTGCTGACCATTGGACAGACCGACCAGTTGAGAGCCTTCGAGCAGCGCGCCCGTAACGCTTTTGCGGTCGGACCTGTACCCGGGAGCCTGGACGGGCTTGCGGATCCCTACATCCAAAACGTGCGCTGGCAGTTCATGGATCAACGTTTTCTTGGCACTGCATCAAGATATGATGTTTTCAAGATGAACTGATCCATTATTAATAATCAGTTTTTCTTGCATACAACCAGTACGGCAACGGCCGCCCGAAACACGTGTTTCGGGCGGCCGTTGCACGTTAAAGCCAATTATGGTTCATGAAACTTGGCCCTATGGCGCGGCAAAAGGAAAAAACCACTTCAAATACCTATAATAATGTTTGTAAAATGTTTTTTTTTATGGGCATTGCTACATTGACGAAATAATAAGGCATGTGTATGTTCTGCCAATTGGAATTCTGAACTTGAAAAACTGATCTGTTTTGAAAACAAACGTGTCTTCTATAGTACATGTTCAGCGGATCATTAAGATGACCATAAGGGGTAATTATGGACGATTATTTGAAAGAAGCTCTGGAAATTACCAGAGCACAAGCCGGTGTGCGCGTGATGAGCGAGGAAGAGATTGCAACTTTTATTCAAAAGGTCGCTCTCGGCATCCGCGCGGTTGCCGAAGGTGAAGCTCCTTCCGAAATGGACAGCACGGAAATGGCTCAGGAAGGCCGCAAATCCGTCAAGGAAAAGTCCGTCACCTGCCTTGAGTGCGGCAAAAGCTTCAAGATTCTGACCAAGCGCCATCTGGCCGGTCATGATATGACCACTGCGGAATACCGCGAAAAATGGGGCTTCAAGAAAGACGCTCCCCTTGTCTGCAAGGCCCTTCAGCGTGAGCGCCGCAAAAAAATGAAAGACATGAAGTTGTGGGAAAAGAGGCGTAAAGCCCAATAGCGTTTGCTTACCGGCCCGCCGTCAGGCGGGCTTTTTGCATCCTGCATCAAGGCCGTGCGTCCTCTGCGCAAAGCCTTACGGCATGACGCTTGATCTGGTGCATTGTAATGCTGAAAGTATATGTTCAAGTTTTTGCAAGGTTCACTTGGCCCTTCAAGTCCGCAAAAAGGTGATGATGCGGCTTCGGGGCAGGCTTTTGTGCAGCGGCTGCCACAGCGCCATGCCTTATGGTATGCCTAGAGCAATTTCACTTTGAAATTGCTCTGGCGGCTGCGTGAGCAGACGTTCGCTACGGAGGCGTAAGCGCAGTTTATCTGCGCGGTTAAACGCCGAAGTAAGCGTGCCTTAAACTTTGAGAATGTATATTCTCAAAGTTAATCTGCTCTAGGTGAAGGGGTTGCGTTCGTGCATTGCGCCGGAGCGCATTTAACTCCTGCTTCGAATACGCCGTTCTACGGCCAGTTTTCAGCGCGCCTGCCGGAACGCCGGGATCGCACGGCGTTGACATTTATTGCTGAAAGGCGCGGGCCAGGCAGGCTGGTTGCCGTCTTCAGATGTTCAGGATCGGGTCATGACAGAAATTCGTGCGGCGGAAAATCCCGTCGAGGCTTTGAAGCTTGTATCGCTTTCGGAAGAAGAGCTTTTTGCCGCATCTGCGCATCTGCGCAGGGCGGCCTTTGGCAACAGGGTAACGCTTTGCGCCATCATCAATGCCCGCAGCGGCAATTGCGGCATGGATTGCCGTTTTTGTTCGCAAAGCAGGCATAATCATACCCCCATTGAAACCTTCCCTCTTTTGCCTGACGAAGAACTGCGCGGGCGAATTCTGGCCCTGGCAGCCCAGCCTGTGGCGCGAATAGGTGTGGTGACCAGTGGCGGAGCGCTGAGCGGCGAAGAATTCGACCGGCTGCTGGAGGTGCTGCGCTCCTTGCCGGGCCATGCGCTCAAGCGCGTCTGCGCGTCCTTGGGCAAGCTTTCCGCCGTTCAGCTTGCCCAGTTGGCCGATGTGGGGCTTGACCGTTATCATCATAATCTTGAAACTTCCCGCCAGTATTATCCGCACATCTGCACCACGCAAACGTGGGATCAGCGCAAGGCCACTGTGGAGCGCGTTTTGGGCGTGGGCATGACTGCCTGCACCGGCGGCCTGTTCGGCCTTGGGGAAAGCTGGCGTGACCGCATAGAATTTGCCTTTGCTCTCAAGGCGTTGGGGGTAGGGCATGTGCCGATGAATTTTCTGCATCCTCACCCGGAGACACCGCTTGCCGACAGGGAACCGCTTACAGCAGCAGAAGCCCTGCGCATTGTGGCTGTTTTCAGGCATATACTGCCCACGGCCGCCTTGCGCATCTGCGGAGGACGGCCGCTGGTTCTGGGGGCGCGACAAAAAGAGGTTTTTGCAGCCGGGGCCAATGCCCTTATGACCGGGGACTACCTGACGACTCAAGGGCGCGGCCTGGCTGACGATCTTGCCATGATTGATTCCCTTGGTCTGGAGGTTGATTGTGACCAGCACTGCTGAGCGTTGTATTCCTGACCGCATGCGCGAACCTTTGCGCGGCGTTTTTGTGGCGGGATCAGGTACGGACGTGGGCAAAACAGTATGCACGGGCGCTCTTTTGCGCGCCCTGCGGCAGGCGCGGATGGCCGTTCAGGCGGTCAAACCGGTGCAGACAGGAGTTGCTTCGGACGCATCCGCCGTTGCGGCCCTGTCTGATGCGGCTGTATACACACAGGCCGTGTCGGGTGTTTCCTGCATGGGCAGCCTTGACCCGGCGGTTGTGCTGCACTGTTTTGCACTGCCCGCGTCGCCGCATCTTGCCGCTGCACGGGAAGGGAAAAAGCTGGACTGCATGGGCCTGCGCGCGGACATTCTTGCCCACTGGGCTGATGTTCCCGCCCGGGCCTTTTTGCTGGAAGGGGCGGGCGGCCTGCATGTGCCGCTTAATGAAAATGAGGACATGCTGGATGTTATGGCTGCTCTGGGCTTGCCTGTTTTTCTTGTGGCCGGCAACTACCTCGGCTGTCTGAACCATATCCTGCTTTCCATTGACGCTCTGCGCCACAACGGCCTTGAACTGGCCGGTCTGGCGCTTGTTCCCTCGGCTGACCCTGCTGCGGGTTGCCCTGGAGTTGATACGCCGGCCATGCTGGCGGACAATGCCAATCTTCTGCGCTATCGGCTTGCCCGTGCCGGCTGCGATGCCCCTGTGGTGGAATTGCCGCGTCTGAAAACCCTGGATGAAAGCGGGTGGGATGAACTGGCCCGTCTGCTGACCCCTGTGGCCTTGCGCATGGCTCAGGCCTGGCCTGAATCTGCCCCTGCCGGGCAGACATCCGAAGAGCGCGAACTGGTGCGCAGGGACAGGGCAGCCGTTTGGCATCCTTACGCTTCGGCCCTGGACTTTCCTCCGCTTAACGCCGTGCGCCGCACCTGGGGGAACCGTATTGTTCTGGCGGACGGCAGGGAACTTGTGGACGGCATGTCCTCGTGGTGGGCGGCGGTACACGGTTACAACAATCCGCATCTGCTTGGCGCCCTGCACAGCCAGGCCGGGCGCATGCCCCATGTCATGTTTGGCGGGCTTACGCACGAACCTGCCGTGGCCCTGGCTGAAAGGCTGCTTGGCCTTATGCCCGATGGCCTTGAGCGTGTCTTTTTTTCTGATTCCGGCTCTGTGGCGGTTGATGTGGCCCTCAAGATGGCGCTGCAATACCAGCATGCCAGGGGCGAGACGGAGCGCACCTGTTTTCTGACTCCACGCGGGGGCTACCACGGCGATACTATCGGGGCCATGTCTGTATGCGACCCTGTGACCGGCATGCACGGCCTGTTCGCAGGCATGTTGCCGCGCCAGCTTTTTATGGAGCAACCTTCCTGCGGATTTGATCAGCCTTTTGATCCGTCCAGCCTGAATCATGCCCGCCAGATGCTGGAGCAGCACGGAAAAAAGATCGCCGCGGTAATCCTTGAGCCAGTGGTGCAGGGAGCAGGGGGCATGTGGTTTTATCACCCGGACTACCTGCGCGGGCTGGCGCAGTTGTGCCGCGATGCCGATACCTTGCTTATTTTTGATGAAATTGCCACGGGTTTCGGCCGCACGGGTAAAATGTTCGCTGCGGAGTGGCCCGGCATCAGCCCGGATATTCTCTGCTGCGGCAAGGCCCTTACCGGGGGGATGCTTACCCTGGCTGCCACGGTATGCAGCGGGCGCGTGGCCGAGGGCATTTGCCGCGACGGCGGGGTCTTCATGCACGGGCCTACTTTTATGGCTAATGCTCTGGCCTGTGCGGTGGCAGGAGCCAGCCTGGACCTGCTTGCTTCCGGCGAGTGGCGGCAACAGGTGAAAGATATCGAGCGCGACCTGCGCACGGGGCTTGCCCCGTGCAAGGATATGCCCGGTGTGGCCCATGTTCGCGTGCTGGGAGCCATTGGGGTGGTGGAAATGAAGGCGCCTGTCAACACGCGCGCGCTACAGGCTTTTTTTGTGGACCGGGGGGTGTGGCTGCGTCCCTTTAACCGGCTTATCTACCTTATGCCGCCTTATGTGACGCCCCCCGGGGATACGCTTCGGCTGTGCGCTGCGGTAGAAGAAGCCCTGCGCCAGGGGGCGCATCTGCCGTGATATTTCTTCTGATCTATATTGCCGTATTGTTTCTTCTGGCCTGGATAACGGCTCGGCGCTCCCCTGACAAAGAAACATACTTTGTCAATGGCCGGAGCTGCTCCGCCAATGTGGTTGCCCTTTCCATTGTTGCGTCGTGCGTGGGCGGTTCGGCCACAATGGGTATGGCCGGTCTGGCCTGGCAGGTGGGAACGCCGGCCATATGGTGGCTTTTGTCCGGCGCGGCGGGTCTTGTGCTGCTGAGCCTTTTTCTGGCCCGCAAGGTGCGCCGCAGCGGGGCCATGACCATGCCCGAAATGCTCACCACCTTTCTCGGCGCGCCCAGCCGTCCTCTGGCGTCTGTCATCATCGTGACGGCCTGGCTGGCTATTCTGGCCGCCCAATTCAGCGCTCTGGCTACGATTATTGCGCCGCTGGCGGGCGTTGACAAAAATGTGGCCATGTTTGTGGGGGCGGCCGTTCTTGTGGGGCATACCCTGGCAGGCGGACAGGCTTCTGTAATGAAAACGGATATATGGCAGTTCGCCATTCTTCTTTTATCCTTGTTGACGGCCCTGATGCTTACGCTGCATCTGGGGGGCGGTGAGGCCATCACTGCCGTGCAGGTTGAGGTTCTCAACGAGCAGTTCCCCGCTTCTAAACTGCGTTATTTTCTCTGCATTCTTGGCGGCAGCTATGTGGTATGCCCCATGCTTTTCGGCAGAATGCTCAGTGCCCGCGATGAGCATGCCGCCCGCAAGGGTGGGCTGATGGCCGCTGCGGGGCTGACGCTTACCGCAACCCTGATCGTTGTTCTCGGCATATCCTGCCGCGATCTGGTTCCCGCAGGCACCCCCCCGGAACAGGTGCTGACCACGGCCCTTTTGTCCCATCTGCCCGAATGGGCCGCCACGCTCATTCTGCTGGGAATTTTCAGCGCCATTTTTTCAGCGGCGGATTCCTGCCTGATCACTGCCGCCTCCGTATGCAGCAACGATATCCTGCGCAAACCAGGTGTGAAAACGTGCCGCATCTGCCTGATTCTTCTCGGCCTGATGGGGCTTGTGCTGGCCTTGCCCGGCAGGGGAATCCTTTCTTTGCTGCTTATGGCGAACGATATTTATGTTTGCGGCGTTGTGCCGCCGGTTTTTATAGGCATGCTGCTGCACGGCAAGGTGCGTTTCAGCTCCTGGGGCATGGCTGTAGCCATTCTCGGCGGCGGTCTGATGGGGCTGACCGCAGCGCTTACCGGCATCAGCGACTGGAGTTTTGCGGGTCTGACGTTTTCGCTGGTTATGAGCCTTGCGGCGGCGCGCCGTTCTCCCCAGTCTGTGGAGAAGGGGGCGGGGGTACAGGCAGACCACGGAATATGAGCCTCGTGGCCGCAGCATCCGCCAGTTCTGAGACGTCCATCAGTTTTTCCAGCAGTTCGAGAAGGTAAAAACGGTCATTTTCGCAGCCGTCTTTAAAATCTTGTTCCAGTTGGCCTGAAAGGATGTATTTTTCAAAAATTTCCAAGTCGTTAACAGTCAGCATACGCAGTCCTTCGCGGGTTGCTTCAATCTGGCCGCACAACGATCCGTCAGGGTCGCGGCCAGGTTGAGCACTCGCTCTATTTCTTCTTTGGTGATACAATCAAAATGAATGCCGGCACTCACGCATACCGTGCAGTCCAGAGCATCGGCCAGGTGGCGGGCCATCCGGGCAGCCAGCATATCTTCGCGGTGTCCGGGCAGGCTCATGAGTTGGACGTGATGTTCTGTTTTCTGCGCATGCGGGGGCAGGGGGCTTGCAACAGCCACAGCGCCTATGTGAGCCTGGCCGCCGCTGCATATGACCTGCAGGTCACGCCCCAGGCGTAATACGCGCAACGTCAGGGCAAGCCTGCCGTGTCTGGCGGTAAGTTTCATGTTTTCTCCGGTAAAAGACGTGCCGCTGAAAGCGCGGCCAACATAGCGCACGGCGGCGTGTCCCGCAAGACAGGGCTGGCAGTGGGCTGGCGCGGAGACAGGTTTGGGTAGCCTGTACGTTCAGGCAATTGCATTTTACGATTGCCACACGCGCGGGTGCTGGAAGGCGATGTCCATCACAGCAACGCACGTCACCGCTAGAGCAGTTTACGAATGAAACGAGTCAACTGCTCTGCAAGGATTTTCCTGAAAATCCTTGCCACGAAATGCGAGCCGGCAGGCTTTTACCTGCCGTAAGCAAGCATTTCAAGTGTTAAATGCTCTAACTGTTGCGCCAAGAAGTTGCCAGGCAAGCAGCGCCGTCAGGCGTGCCGGCAGAAGCCGTAAAAACGCAGAAGGTGCAGATTCGTAATGTTGAAATATTCTGCATCTGGAGCATATGTTCAGTTTCTCGGATTGGTTGTTTTGACAGAATACCTGTCTTTGCGTCGCGCGCTGCAAGATCGGAAAAGTCGGCAGAGGCGACTGGCCCGAAGCGAAAACTGCTTTTACGGGCGGGCAGCCATGCCCGCCGGAACGTGCCATAGAACATGCAACAACGATATGGAGCTGCCATGACTTTGGACCCTACCAAGCATCCTGACTGGAAAATCGCCCTTGATGCGGAATCCCGCATGAAAACCATTGAAACCCTGGCAACGGAACTGGGCCTTGAAAAGGCTGAAATGCTGCCGTACGGGCATTATATGGGCAAGGTTGAGCAGCAGGCCGTGATGCAACGGCTAAAAGACCGTCCCGACGGAAAGTACATTGATGTCACAGCCATCACCCCCACACCGTTGGGAGAGGGCAAGTCCACAACCACCATCGGTCTTGTGCAGGGCCTTGCACGGCGCGGGCGGCGCTCTTCGGCGGCCATTCGGCAGCCTTCCGGCGGTCCCACCATGGGCATGAAAGGCTCCGCCGCCGGCGGCGGGCTTTCACAATGCATTCCGCTGACCCCATATTCTCTCAATTTCACCGGCGACCTTCATGCCGTTGGCGCGGCCCACAATCTTGGCATGACAGCCCTGACCTCGCGCATGCAGCATGAGCGCAACTATGACGATGCCACGCTGGAAAAGCTTTCGGGCATGGCGCGCCTGAATATTGATCCCACCAGAATCAACACCGGCTGGGTTATGGACTTTTGCGTCCAGGCCCTGCGCAATATCATTATCGGCATCGAGGGTGACGGGCGGCGCAACGACGGTTTTATGATGCGCTCGCACTTTGATATTACCGTTGCTTCTGAAGTCATGTGCATTCTTTCCATTGCCCGCGACCTGCGCGACCTGCGCGAGCGCATGGGCCGCATGGTGCTGGCGCACGATCGCAGCGGCAAGCCCGTGACCACCAGTGACCTGGGCGTTGCCGGGGCCATGACTGCCTGGCTGGTGGAAGCCGTCAAACCCAACCTTATCCAGACCATCGAAGGACAGCCCGTTTTCGTGCATACCGGGCCTTTCGCCAACATTGCCCTTGGGCAAAGCTCGGTCATTGCCGACAGGGTGGCACTCAAGCTCAGTGACTATCATGTGACGGAGTCTGGTTTTGCCGCAGAAATGGGCTACGAGAAGTTCTGGAACCTCAAATGCCATTACAGCGGCCTTACGCCCGATGCGGCTGTGGTTGTGGCTACCGTGCGGGCGCTCAAGAATCACGGCGGCGCTCCCCAGCCCAAGCCCGGCCAGGCATTGCCCGAACCTTATACCCGTGAAGATGTGGGCCTTGTGGAAGCCGGATGCGCCAACCTGCTGCACCATTTGGGCATTGTCCGGCGCTCGGGCGTACCCGCGGTGGTCTGCATCAACAAATTCCATACCGATACCAAGGCAGAGGTGGATGCCATCCGCCGCATTTGTGAACAGGCCGGAGCAAGGGTGGCCTTGTCGGAGCATTGGGAAAAGGGCGGAGAGGGCGCACTGGAACTTGCTGACGCCGTTACGGACGCCTGCAATGAAAAGAACGAATTCCGGCCGCTCTACGATTGGAGCTTGCCCCTTGCCGAGCGCATCACTACGATTGCCAAGGACGTTTACGGGGCTGACGGGGTGGAGTTTGAACCGCTTGCTGCACAGCGGCTCAAAGATCTGCAGGAAAGACCCGATGCCAATGAACTGGGCGTCTGCATGGTGAAAACCCAATACTCCCTGTCTGACAAGCCCACGCTCAAGGGCGTACCCAAAGGCTGGAAACTGCATGTACGTGACGTGCTTTTCTTTGGCGGCGCGGGGCTTGTCGCTCCGGTGTCCGGCGACATCAGCCTGATGCCGGGTACTGGCTCAAAACCCGCTTTCCGCAATATTGATGTGGACGTGGAAACCGGCAAGGTAACAGGACTTTTTTAGAGCAGATTAACTTTGGGAATGTCCGTTCTCAAAGTTTAAGCCACGCTCGCTTCGATGCTTAACCGCGCAGATAAACTGCGCTTACGCCTCCGTAGCGAACGTCTGCTCACGCAGTCGCCAGAGCAATTTCAAAGTGAAATTGCTCTGGAGCGCATAGCCGTGCAGACAGCGCAGCTTCAGCCGTACACCCTTTGGCAGCGGCTGAAGCTGCGCTTTGTCTTTCGTGGCGGCGTCAGTTTGAGTGGCCGTCAGAACACTTTCAAAGTGAAGTTGCTTTGGTGGTTTTTTACACCGAAATGCTTTCAGCTTTGTCATTGAGACCGCCTGAGCGGGGCAGATAGTGGTGCTGACTGGATTGCGTCGTGTATCATTTTACCGCGCCGCACCGGCCATAACGGCTTTTACCGGACGGAGTTGTCACGCCTTGCCGGATGCTGGCCGCTGTGCGGAAGGTCCTTGTTTGACAGGGACAATATCAGGAGATATTCTGATTACTGCTCAAGGAAGCTTCTTCCATTGCAGCCATGCCCGGCATGCATACCCTTGCCAACGTCCAGAAAAATGCTTTCCGTCCCTCCGCGTTTCTCACGGCAATTTTATCAATGGCAATGAACCGCCCAATCACGCCACGGGTTCTGGGCCAAAACTATTAAGGTGTCGGTATGATTGCCTATATACACGGTTTTAACTCCAGTCCTGCCAGTAATACTTTTGGTTTGTTGCGAAGGGTGTTTCCCGATGCCAGAGCGCTGGATTACCCTTCCAGCGGGCTTTTTCCTGAAAATCTTGCGCGCTTGCACGTTCAGGCGCTGGCCTTGCGCGAGGAGGCGGGCGAGGCGCTGGCCTTGGCCGGATCCTCTCTTGGCGGCTTTTACGCTTCGCAGTTGTCGGCATTGCTTGGCTGTAACTGCGCGCTTTTCAATCCTGTGGTGCGTCCTGCTCAGTCCTTGCGGCAATTTGTGGGGCCAAACACCTATTTTCATGGCGGGCAGCGCTGGGAATTCACGAATGAAATGTGTGACAGCTACGCGATTTTTTTCGATGCACGCAAAACTCCTGTAGAGCGCCTGGTGGTGCTCGGCCGTGCCGATACCTTGCTGGACCCGGCAGAGGCCCGCGCGTACTGGAAAAATCATGCCCGCATTCATGAGACCGATGACGGCCACAGCTTGGCTGCTCTTGATGAAACCATCATAAACACACTATCCGCCTGGCAGCGGTAAACATATCTCGCGCTACGGCTTTGCATAACCCTGTGGAGACAATACTCTATGTTTCAAAAATATCTTGTATCCGGCCTTGCCCTTTTTGGCATGCTTTTGTGTATTGCCGCCACAGCACTGGCCGGGCCTGCCTATCGGGTAGCGCGAACCAGTCTGCCTGAAGAAGACAACTGGCGGGAGGCGGCCGGACTGTCCATAAGTTTTGCGGTGGATGTGGACCGTTGCAAAAAACAGTACGGCTCGGACTGGTCACGACAGTGCTCCGGACCACCCGCCGGGCAGCCGGGAGCGCTTGTGGAGGGCGTGGTCATGACCCCGGATACGCCCGGGGAGTGGCGCTGGCAGCATGGGTCGAGCATGACCTTTACTCCTGAAAAGCACTTGCGTCCGCAAACCACCTATACGATCTCCCTTGAAAAAGTATCCCTGCCTTCGCGCTTTTCCGTGAACCGGCAGCTGACGTATACCACGCAGCCCCAGGCCGCGCGTACCGGCAAGGAAACCTTCTGGACAGATCCCTCGGCCAAAGGCGCTCACGCCATTTCCGTGCCTGTGCAGTTTATCTGGCCGGTCAGTCCGCAGCAGATGGAAAAAGGCATCAGCCTTCAGGCCAGCAATGCCAAAAGCGGTCTGTCTTTTGGCGCGCTGCGGTTCGTCTGGAACGAAAAACGTACTGAAGTGGTGGTTTCCGCTCCGGTCCTGTCGCTGCCCCAAGAAAGCGCCTCTGCCGTGCTGCGTGTGAAAGGTCTGCCCGATTTCATTGAAAAGGGCGGCAAACGTACTGTACGCAAGAGCAGGGCGGGCAAGGCGGAAAATGTGGAGACACTGTTTTCGGTCATCGGTCGCGACCGCATCATGAATGTCCAGAATGTGGTTGTGCAGCCAGCCTACGGCCAGGACCTGGAAAAAGAATATCATCTGGTTGTCAAAACCAGCCTGCGCGTGCTGCCTTCCGATCTGTTGCGGCATCTTGAGGTGATCCGGCTGCCTGAAAAAATGACCCCGGAGGCCGGGCAGGAAACTGACTGGACAAAAATGCCCGCCATCAGCGCCAATGATGTCAAGCGGGGAGAAAAATTGCAGCCCCAGCTTCTTCAGCCTGCGGACGAGGCCACTGACACCATTACGTTGCGTATACCGGTCGGTGCCGGGCGCGGGCTGCTGGCAACGGTAAAAAACGGTCTTGTGTCCACCGGGGGACTGCCGCTTACGGAGGCGCGCCGCTTTATCCTCACCGCGCCTCCTCTGGGATCGGAGCTGTCTTTCCTTCAGCCCGGCAATATTCTTACGCTCAGCGGCGACAAAAAACTTGATATCTACGCCGTGGGCCTGACCGATATACAGTGGCGGGCCGAGCGGGTGCGCGATCCTTTTCTGGCTCTTCTGGCGAAGGATTCGGGATTTGAAGAAAATGAGGCTGACTTTACCGTCATGAGTGATGCGGTTCAGGGCAATCTGGATATGCGCGGCTTTGGCGGTGGAAAGACGCCGGGTGAAGCTTTTTTTGGCGTTCTTGATCTGGCGCCGCTTTTGCGCGGGCAGGATGGTCCCAGGCACGGTCTCATGCGCATGACTGTCACCGGGCGTAATGAAGGCGGGCAGGAGACAGTGGTTTCACGTCTGCTGCTTGTTACTGATATGGGGCTGAGCGTGAAAACGGCCGCTGACGGTTCCCGCGCGGTATTTGTGCAAAATCTGGCTACAGGCAAACCCGCGGCCAACGCCGAAGTGCGCCTTCTTGGCGCCAACGGCCTGCCTGTATGCAGCGCGCATACCAATGCGCAGGGCAGGGCGGATCTGCCTTCAGTCGTGGGACTGGAGCGTGAAAAACGGCCTGTGGCTGTTGTGGCGCTGGCGGCGGTTCCTGGTGGTCAGGATATGGCCTGGCTTTCTCTTGACGACAACGCCCGCAATGTGAACTACAGCAGCTTTGACGTGTCCGGACGCCACGCTGCGGGCAACGGCCTGAGCGCTTCCGTATTCAGCCAGCGGGGCCTGTACCTGCCCGGCGAAAAACTGCATTTCGGCTGCATTGTGCGCCGGTTTGACTGGCAGCCCCTGCCGTCGGATCTGCCCCTGGAGG
>NZ_JBAIYW010000102.1:0-15253 GCF_036763055.1 Desulfovibrio sp. 1214_IL3152
CGCCAGTGCGGCACCTGCCACCCCGCATGCCGAAACAGGCGCAAAAAATACCGAGCCCGCGCAAACGCCTCCGGCAGCGCCCACTGAAAAGGCGCAACCAGCCGAAAAGAAAACGCAGGAGCGCGCGGCAGCGGAAAAGCCCGCCCCTAAAAAGCTTGAGATCACCCGCTTTGTGGTTTTTTCGCGTGACAAGGGGGCCACTGTCCGCCTGGTGGGTACGGCGCCCATCGACTACAAAAGCATGACGCTGAACAATCCGGAAAGACTGGTTATCGACCTTGAAGGCAAATGGCAGGTCAAAGCCCCGGGCGTTCCCAAAAACCCCTTGATCACAAATGTGCGTCTAGGAAAATTTGCGGATAAAACAAGAGTGGTTATCGACCTTTCCGGCAAACCGGCGCACACGCGCTACATCCTTTCAAAGGACAAAATGTCGCTGGATATCAGGGTAGACCAGTAGCCGCCTCCGCATTTCCGCTTTTTTTCAAGGCCCCGGCTTTTATGTGCCGGGGCCTTGCTGTTTCAGCTTCGCGCCCCGCCCTCTGGGCAGTGAAGCAGCGTTGAGCAGGCATCGGCTTCAGCTTGGTGTTATTTTTTTTCAAAGATGTAACACCAATGATTGTAAAAAAACTACCCTACGGCAGGAAAAAAACAGCAGCATGCCTGCTGCAAAGAGCCGCTGCATGGCAAGCGGCTTTGTGAATAATACGGGACGACAGAAAAAAACCTACGGCCCTGTATTACTTTTGTAAATTACGTATTACAAAAAATCACACTCAGCATATCTCGCAACTCCCGCCGTTTACGCAAAGCGTGAACCTGATGCCCCAAAAGCCTCCGGCATCCGCAATTTTTCCGACCAGGCAAATCCACTGCCCGTAGCCATTTTATTGGTCATACTCAGAAAGCATCTGAACGCCAATGTTGCGGCCAAAGATTGAACACAACACCGGCCTTGCATTGGGTATCGCAAAAAAATACTTATAAAAACAACATGATATAAAAACATCAAGGGCAGTCACATCTGGCGCCCATACATCATCAATCACAGGTCACACTACTATGCATATGGACATTTATTGATTGCACAAACAGCTAGCAGAGCCGCAAAAGCTACACCTCAAGATGCATATCAATGCTCCATTCAGGAATAAAAAAACCAATTAAAACAACATGTAAATTATTAAAAATTTTATTTTTAGCTATATCATGAAGATACAATCATTTCCTTCGTTGCACAGCAACCAGGTGAAAAAAAGGATTTAGTTGCACAAAAATACAAACGTATGCTCTTATCATACACCATACAAAAAATATTCATGTTGTCAGCTCAACATTATAAAATAAAAATGGCGCATTGAAAAATCATTGAAAGGGTACACAATGCTTAAAAAAACCACCCTTCTTTTGATTCTTTTTATAGCCGCCCTTCACATGGAATGGGGAAAAGAACTGGGCGCAGGCAGAGCCTATGCTCTGGGTGCGTTTCACGAATCCGTCCTGCACTCCGCCACCCCTTTTCTGTCGGAACAAAGCCTTCAATCCACGCTTCATACCGGACTGCCCAATGAGGCGGAGCTTGCCCCGAGCGGACCGCTGCGCCTTGGCGCCATACTGCCTGAAAGGGTCAAGCCTGACGCCAGCAACTCTTCGCAACCTGACCAGCTTATCTCCTGCTTTCTCCAAGCCATTCCCTACGCCAACCCCGGAAGACTTGTCCCGGTAAGCAACCTCCACTTGCCGGACAAGCGCAATTTCCAGGAAAGCCCTCCTCCTGTCCGCGCCCCCACGGCCTGAGCAATACCGCCGACGCACTTGCGGCAGGCAGTTTTCTGTCTTGCCGACCTTGATGACGACATTCTGTGCTGACATTTGGCACACACAGAGCAGATTAACTTTGAGAATGCCCATTCTCAAAGTTTAAAGCACGCTCGCTTCAGCACTTAACAGCGCAAATAAATTGCGCTTACTCACGCAGTCGTCAGAGCAATTTCAAAATGAAAATGCTCTAAGGCCGCAGGCTTGCCCTGCACCCATTGCAGCTTTCAGTCGTTTGCGCTTGCCTATGCTCAAGCCAAAGGTGGATTTATGCTGAAATATCTGAAGATTCTTTACGTCCAGGTTTTGATTGCAATTTTCATCGGCATTTTGCTTGGACATTTTTATCCGCAACTGGCGGTAAAAATGCAGCCGTTGGGGTCCGGCTTCATCAAACTCATCAAAATGATCATCGCCCCGCTGATCTTCTGTACCGTCGTTACCGGCATTGCGGGCATGCAGGACCTGAAGGCCGTCGGCAAGATCGGCGGGCTGTCTCTTGTCTACTTCATGGCCATGACTACGCTGGCTCTCGTGATCGGCATGATCGTCGTCAATATTGCGCAGCCGGGCGCAGGCATGAACATTGACGTCAACACCTTTGACGCCAGCGCCAAAGGACTTGCCGACCAGTATGCCAGCAAAGCCAAGGATCAGACGCTTACTGGCTTTTTCATGAACATCATCCCCAGCACCTTTGTTTCGGCCTTTACCAGCGGCGAAATACTCCAGGTGCTGATGATAGCCATCCTGTTTGCCTTTGCCCTCAATTTCAGCGGTGAAAAAGGTCAGCTGGTGCTTGATTTTATCAAGAGTTTTTCGGAAGCGCTTTTCAAACTGATCAACATCATCATGCGCGTCGCCCCCGTGGGCGCATTCGGCGCAATGGCCTTCACCATCGGCAAGGAGGGGCTTGGATCCGTTGTCTCACTGGGTGAACTGATCCTCTGCTTCTACCTCACCAGCCTTCTTTTCGTCATTATCGTCCTCGGCGCTGTAGCCACCTACTCCGGCTTCAATATTTTCAAGTTTATACGCTATATCAAAGAGGAACTGCTCATCGTGCTCGGCACGTCTTCTTCTGAATCCGTGCTGCCCAACATGCTTTACAAGATGGAAAAAGCAGGCTGTGAAAAGAGCGTGGTCGATCTGGTCATTCCCACGGGCTATTCCTTCAACCTTGACGGAACAGCCATTTACCTGACCATGGCGGCCATCTTTCTGGCACAGGCCACCAATACCGCACTGACAACGGCCGACCAGCTTACACTGCTCATTATCCTTATCATCTCCTCCAAGGGCGCGGCGGCCGTCACCGGCGGCGGCTTTATCGTGCTTGCCGGCTCAATCAGCTCTGTAAGCAGCATCCCCCCGGAAAGCCTCGCCATCATCTTCGGCATCGACCGTTTCATGTCCGAGGCGCGTGCCCTGACCAACCTGGTCGGCAACGGCGTGGCCTCCATCACCATTGCCAAAATAACCGGCAAGCTTGATCAGGAACAGCTGCGCCGGGAACTGAACAGGTCACCCGAACTGCCGCAGGCAATTATGGAAGACGATATGGACGAGGACACGGTTACCGCGAAACAGGCGTGATGTCGTAACTGCCGCACGGCAGCCCCACGGCAAATAGCCCGGATTTGGCGAAGACCTTATCGTTTTTCGCCAGATCCGGGCCATGCGGACGCTGATGTCATTGCTGCCCGCAGTCTGCCACATCTGCCGCCGTCATGTCGGCGTCCCAAGAGAAATATTTTATCCTTGCCAATTTTCAGGACGTTACAGCGCCCCTCACGATGCCTGGCAGCGCAAGCGCAGAGCGCTTGCTACTGGTGGCTACTCCCACACAAGCAGCAGCCGCTCTGGCGACAGCGCACAAAGACCTGTAAGCCCTTCCCAGGCCCCCCCAAAAAAGACCTCTCTCCGATTGACGGAGAGAGGTCTTTTTTGGGGGCGTGCCTTCCGGCCCTGGCCGAGCGGTTACCCTCCGACAGCACCATTGCCCACATGTCCACGCCAGATTCTGCAATTATAAAATTGACAAAGATGAAAGACATGGCGAACATAATGTCAATAGTATCGGTTAATGTAAAAGCGTGACTATTGAAGCTGCATCATAAATGTGTAGTTATGAAGTATTCCATAATAACACAATAAATACACTATATGATCAGGCAATACATTGACACAATTTACAACTACGGATACATTTTTAGAAAATATCACACATAAACACTACACTAAGACCATGACAAACATCACACCATTTCTTGAAAAGGCTGAGAAGTACCACGGTCATATTTGCAGCGGGCAGATTTTGGGCATCCGCATGGCCCTTATGGCCTTGCACCTGCTTGACCTGAAGCCTGAAGACGACCTGCGGGACCTGGTTATCTTTCTGGAAACAGACCGCTGCGTGGCTGACGCCGCTTATGTGGTCACAGGCGTGACCCTGGGACGCAGGCGTGTCAAGGTTTATGGTTACGGCAAAACCGCCATGTCTTTTCTTGACCTTAAAAGCGGCCGCGCTGTCAGGGTGTGCGTGACCACATCCGACCGCCCTCCCCACCATGCCCCCAAACAGGAACAAATAACCTTTTGGGAAAAATACACTGACGATGATATTTTTTCATGGCAAGAGGTGCAGATCGACCTGCCGGAAGGCGAACAGCCCGGCCCGCCTGTTCGCGTCTGCGCCTGCGCCGCCTGTGGCGAGGACGTGCTGGACTGCAAGGAAGTTGTGCAAGACGGCAGGGCATACTGCCGTGCCTGCGCCCACGGAGCCTACTACCGCCCCCTTGAGGTCTGCCATGACTGACCGCTGGTTTTTATATGACGCCCTGCTTGATTCCGTATCTGACACCGCCCGGGTCAAATCATTTACCTACGGCAAGCACTGGCTCATGGTGGAGTCAGACAGCGGCGGCATAGGGCTGGCGCAGCATTTTCCCCCTGCTCAGGCCATGCCCGACTCCTGCCAGTCACGTTACGACATTGTGGGGCAACCTTTGCGCCAGGTGGCGGAACAGGTCAAATCGTGGGATTTCAACGCCGCCTCCATCGGTCTTGCCGCCCTGAACGCCGCCAACAACACCTTGGCCCTTGTAAAGCAAAGCCCCCTGCATGCGGCGCTGGACCGCTACCACGGAAATGCGTTTGACTTTTTTCTTTCAGAGGCAAAAGATAAAAAAGTGGCCGTTATCGGACATTTCCCCGGTCTTGCCCATTTGCGGCAGCGTTGTGAGCTTTCCATTCTTGAGCGCCAGCCTCGCCCGGGAGATTTTCCTGACACAGCAGCGGAATATATTTTGCCGCATCAGGATCTTGTTTTTATTACCGGCACGACTTTTATCAACAAAACCATTACAAGGCTGCTGGAGTTGACCCCGAAAGCCAGGGTTTGCCTGGTTGGTCCCAGCACCCCTATGAATCCCCTGCTTTTCGCCCACGGGTTAAGTTCGCTTTCGGGCCTGATTGTGGTTGATGCTGCGGGAGTAGCCGCCGCCCTCAAAGATGACGATTGTGAAGCCATCTTTTCGCAAGGTGGCCGAAAGGTAAATATGGTGGCTGAATCATGTCTGTAACTACTCGTCTTTTTGAAGATCTTTGGGTTAACTACCAGCCGGAACGCGCCGGTGCTGCAGATTTTTGGGACAAACGCGCGCCTTCGTTCAACGACCATGTGCGGCGCGATGCCTCGCGTGAGCACCGGCGTCATCTTGTGGGGCATATCGCCCGCAAGGCACAGCTTGCCCCTTCGGGGGCCGTGCTTGATATTGGCTGCGGCCCCGGCAGTCACGCGCTGGAAATGGCCCCACTGGCGGGGAGCGTTGAGGGTTTTGACCTTTCTTCCAAAATGGTTGAGCTGGCGAAAGAAAACGCCGCACGGGACGGTTGCGCCAACGCGCATTTTCAGGTGCTGGACTGGGGCAAGGCGGATCTGGACAGCCTGGGCTGGAGAAAAAAATTCCAACTGGTTCTTGCCTCCAGAACTCCGGCAGTCAATGACCGGGCAGCTCTGGAAAAAATGATCGCCGCCTCCTGCGGCTACTGCTGCATGATAAGCCAGGTTGACACCCGCCACTCGGTTCGCGACCGCCTGAAGGCGCTGGTAGACTGGGACGCACACAAAGAGCGCATAAGCCGCAGTTTTTACTGCGCCTTCAATCTGCTCTGGCTTATGGGCCACTACCCCGAAGTGGAATATATGGATCGGGCCTGGGAAAGCGACAGCAGTCTTGAAGAGGCGGAACTGATGTATCTGCGCTTTTTTGAAAGCATGGGGCCGCTTACCGGACAGCAAAAAGAAAGCCTGACCCGTGCGCTGGCGGAGATCAGCCGTGACGGCCGGGTGCATGAAAGCGTACAGTCCAAGGTTGCCATCATGTTCTGGGCCGTATAGGCGAAAAAGGCCATAACCAGAACTGTCTGCCAGAACGGCCTGACGGTAACGCGGCCGCCGCGCAGGCCGCCCAAACCACGACAGTGAGGGGATTTCACACGATCACAGGCCCGTAATTCTGCCGGAAGGCCTCACCAACGAATCCGAACCTGCCTGAAAACCGTCACGTTAAATCTTCCAGCCTGACCGCACCCTCCCCCTCTGCCGCTCACGGCGCTAACGTCCGCGACAGCCCCAAAGCCCCGCCAACCTACGCCCCACCAAAAATATCACTAGATGTAGTGTTTCTATAGGTTGTTCACCCTTTCCCTCACTCGGTTTGCTGTTGTTTGGTAACTCCAGCTTTACCGATTTGGGGAGGGTGAACAACCTATAGAAACACTACATCTAGACAGTGTCGTCACGAGATGAATTTTCTTGGTATATCAAGGAGAACGAGCCTTTTATGCAGAGAGTGTACTCTTATGGTACTCGACCGGAATAAAAGGCGAAGTTCGACGCAGAGATACCGGGAAAGGCGCTCGTGACGACACTGTCTAGCGGGTTCCGGCCTGCCAGGCCGCCTCCGCCGCAGCCTTGTCAGGAAAAACATACAGATTTTTGCCTGCCCGCAGGGCTTCGGCATCAACGCCCTTTTTCCACTGTTTTTCCAAAACATCCACCAGTGTTCCGTGATCTGTTTTCGCGGGCAAATCCATATTGCGGGCCATAAAACCGTTGAGAGCCACCCGGTATGTCCGGTCCGGCTGCAAAGGCTTTCCGCCCGCGAGGCACAGCCCGACCACATGCAGGCCACCGCCCTCCCCCCTCCAGGCCCAGACGTCAAGCCCGTAAAACTGCGGCAAACCACGTCCGCCATGTCCCGCGCCACGCATGACTGCCGCGGCTATCTGGCTGCCCGTCATGTCGGCTGTGATCAGGGTGTCGCCAAAGGGCAAAACATCGTGCAGATCACGCAGACGCACAGGCCCGCCAGGCAAACCCGCACGAATGCCGCCAGGATTGTGCAGGGCTACGGCAGAACCGGTGGCCTTTGCCATGCCTTCGCAAATAAGCCGGCCCAGGGGCGTACTGTCCTTTCGCAAGCGCCGGTCACTGAAAACCTTGTCATCGGGAGACGTGAAAAGAATTTCCTCGAAGCCCCATACGGCATCAAGCTGCCGTATGCTTTCCGCCATATCTTTGTCAGGCGCAACGCCCGCCACATCACCATAGGATTTTAGGGCCATGTGGCCCCCCTTGCCGTCAAGGGTGATCTCCATAAAATGCTCAAGATAACGCCCGCCGTTGCCATATATGGCCCCATACTCACGGCTTGGAGCCACGGCCTGATGGCTGTGGCCGTCCGCCACAAAATCCACGTTGGGTACGGCGGCCACATCAGGCCCGGTGATGCGCCCTTCCTTGTCGCCTTTTGGCCCTGCATGCCCAAGATGGCTGAGCACTATGACAATATCTTCCGGGCGATTGTACGGCGCAAGAGCATGCTGCAGCCGCTCAAGAACGGCGTTTTTTGTGGCCTCGGCAGTGGACTTCAGCCCGAAGTCATAGTTCTTCAGCACGTCGCGCATAGCGGGTTTCACCGAGTACGGCGTGATGACGCCGGTGACAATGACGCGCAGGCCATGTTCATTTTCTGCTGTTTCATCATGGATAACCACGGGTTTTGTGACCATGCCCGGTGTATCTTTTCCCTGGTACGCGAGGTTTTCGGCCACGGCGTCAACCTTGTCCCGGCTGTTCTCGCGCACCAGACGCAGCAGTTCATTGCCATAGTGCAAAGGCCCTTCAGACGCGGCATAATCAAAGGCGTGATTTCCCGGCGTGAGCACGCGATAACCCACCTGCCCCATAAGCTTTGCCACCGAGCGCCCCTTGTCCTTCTGCGCATACGCGCTGCCGCTGAAAGCGTCTCCCGCATCCAGGATAAAGACCGTATGTCCCCCGGCACGCGCGCCATCGGCCAAGGCCTTGAGCCGGGCATAGCCGATGTGCTTTTTTTCCGGGCTGTCAGCCACGTAGCCGTGAACATCATTGGTGATAAATATTTTTATGTCCGCAAGGGCGGGAACAGCGGAGCAAAACAGCAGAAAAAAAAGCAGGATTCTTGTAAAAAACATGACCACCTCACTACCTCAGGCTGAACTGCACGGGCATGATTACGCGCGCAGGCTCCGGCGGCGCGGCAAACGGCGCCGCACTGCGAACCGCCTCAAGGGCGGATTCGTCCAGCAGGGCGTAGCCACTGCTTTTGCTCACCGCAATATCCCTGACCCGGCCGTCCTGCTGTATGGTAAAAGATACAGTCACCAGCCCCTGAATGCCCATACGCTTGTCCTGCGGGCTGTAAACCAGATACTGCCTGACGCGCTTTTTGATGTATTCGTAATTTCCTTTCAGATATCCGGCGGAACTTCCCTGTCCGGCAGCGCTGTTTTCCGCGCCTGCGCCTCCCTTTTCTCCGGCCTGCCCGCTGCGCCCTGCCGCGTTGCCCCCCTGTTCATGCCCCAGGCCCGGGGATTTTCCGTCCTGCTGCCCCTGCTTTTGAGGGGCCTGTCGCACATGTTTGGGTGAAATATGTTCTGCGGTTGCATTTTCGGACTTCCGGCTTTCAGGCTTCCGGCTCTCGGCTTTGGGCTTGGCTTTGGGCTTGACTTTTTGTTCGGGCTTTGGCTTGCGCACGGGAATTGCTTCGGTCGGAACAGATTCTCCGGTCGGGGCGACCTCTGGCTCTTTCAGTCGGGAATCAGCGTTCTGAACAGTATCCGGGGCAGGTATGACAGCCTCAGACTCAACGGCCTTGTCGGCAGTGGCGGATGTGGAGGCGGAGGCTTCGTCGGCATCGGGCCATGAGGCTGAAGCGTCCGCATTACCGGAATCACCCGGCAACCCGGCCAGCAGGCTCACCGTGATGTACTCGCCTGCCCCCGCGCCTTGCCCCGCGCCCGGCGCAGGAACAGCCAGAAACCACAAGGCTGCGATGGCAGCAGCGTGCAGTGTCAAGGAAAGCAAAAAAAACGCCCTGTTGCCGAAAAATACCGCTTTTTCCCCCACCTGTTCAGCCTTGGGCATGCTGAGGAACTTTTCGTCAGCACCTTGACGTTTCATGCTGTACTGGTCCCGGTCAGACGCATCCAAACCTCGGCCCTGGGCGGCAGATCGTAAAGCCTGCGCACCTGTTCTTCGGTAATGACAGAAACCACCGGCCCATCCGCCACCAGCATGCCGTCTTTCAAAAGCACAGCCCGCCCGCCAAGATAAACGGCCTGTTCCGGGTGGTGCGTGGTGAGCAGAATGGCCGGGCCAGATGAAGCCAGTTCGCCAATAAGGTCAAGTAGATGAAACTGATTGCCATAATCCAGGCCGGTAACAGGCTCATCCATGACAAGCGCCGCGCAATCCTGCGCCAGGGCGCGCGCTATCAGCACCATCTGACGTTGCCCGCCGGAAAGTTCCAGATACGATCTGGCCGCCAGATGGGTCAGGCGTACTTTTTCAAGGGCGTGCATGGCCCGCTCACGGTCTTCTGCGGAAAAGCGCAGCCAGGGACTGCGTGCCGTGCGGCCCATAAGCACCACATCCTGCACCTGAAAGCCGAAAACGCCAGTATGCTGCTGCGGCACATAGGCAAGGCTGCGGGCCAGATCACGCCGCCCAATTTTTTCCAGCGGGCAGCCGTCCAGCGCGACACTGCCGGGCGGAACGGGCAAAAGCCCAAGAAGCGCCCTGAGCAGCGTGGTTTTACCGCAGCCGTTGGGGCCGAGCACATTGACTACTTCGCCCCTGTCCACGCGCAAAGAAATGTTTTTCAGCACCGGCGGGGCGCCATGATAGCTGACGGTAAGGTTGTTGATTTCTATCATCGCCGTTTCCAGTCGTACCACAGGCTGAAGGCGAAAAGCGGCATGCTGATGAGCGATGTGGCAATGCCCAGCGGCAGTTCCACCGTCCAGACCGACCGGATGAGCGTGTCTGTAAGCAGCACAAAAAGCGCGCCGCCCAGGGCTGACGCCGCAAGCCCCACCCTGTTGTCCGGCCCGCTGATGAAACGCATGACATGCGGAATGACCAGCCCCACCCAGTTGATGACTCCGGCAAGCACCACGGTAAGCGAGCAGACAAGCGTGGCCGCCCCGATAAGGCGGAGCTTCATGCCCATGCTCTGTACTCCCAGTGTACGGGCTTCATCGTCTCCCATGGCGAGGGCGTTGACCGCCTTGCCGTTGAGGCAGATGTAAATCAGGCCCGCCAGCATGAGAGGAGCGCTCCAGACAAGCTGATGCGGTTCCGTGCGGGACAGCGTACCCATAAGCCAGTACACAAGCTCCGGCAATTGCCGGTTGGGGTCGGCCACGTATTGCACGAGCGAGGTCAGGGCCACAAAAAACGAACTGCTTACAAGCCCGCCCACCACCAGCGCCAGAAAACGCGCCCTGGGATAGAGCCACGCAAAAAAGAGAGAAAGGCCCACGCCCAGCGCGCCGCCAGCAAAGGAAAAAGCCTGCGTCAACGGCCAGGAAGAAAAAAACACGATGCCTATGGCCGCGCCAAAAGCAGCCCCGTGCTGCACCCCCAGTATGCCCGGCGACACAAGAGGGTTCTGAAACATGTTCTGGTATACCGTACCCGAAGCGGACAGACAGGCCCCCACCAGCATGGCGGAACCGATGCGCGGCAGGCGCAGGTCAAAAAAAAGAAAAAGCTGCCTGCCCTGCTCTTCGCTCAAGGGGCGTCCCGCCCATGCGTCCAGCAGGCTGCGGCAAAGATCGCCCAGGCCCAGCGGATAACGCCCCAGGGGCAGAGCAAATATAATGGCCGCCAGCAAAAGCAGGACAAGCAAAAGCAAAATTTTTTTAGAATGTGCCATAAGGCTCGAAGAGATCGTTCACCTGGGTATCGTCAAGGTCCAGGTTGAAAAAAAGTTTCATAAAGTCCCTGCTCTCTGCCTTGATGTCCACCGGGTAGAGGTCGGGATGCAGCCTGTTTGCAAGCCATTGTACGCCCAGCAGACGCATGTAGGTGGCAGGACGCTCCAGCCAGCTGAACGGCCCGCGCGGGATAAAATACACTTTGCCATCGCGCACTGCGGAAAGGGCGGCCCACTTGGCGTCCGTGGGAATACGGCGCATGAGCGCCGGATGAAAAACAAGAATGGCCTCAGGGTCGTAGGTCATCAACTGCTCAAAGGTAACGCGCAAAAAAGCTTCTTCCGCTCCGGGCGGGCAATCGTGCACGCTTACGGCCCCGGCAGCGGCAAATACCTCTGCCCTTCTTGACTGACGGCAGATGGACGCCAGGCCGTCAGCCTCAAGAGCTACATACACTCTTGTCCATTGTTCCCGAGGCAGTTCCTGCATGACGCGGGATACTTTTTCAAGCGTCTGCGTGGCATACGCGGCCAGAGCAGCCCCACGCTCTTCACGTCCGTAGGCCCGGCCCATAGCCAGAAAACAGGGAGCCATGTCCGCCAGCCTTGAACCGGGAACGCTGGTCACCTGCATGCCCAGGCTGCTCAATGTCTGTTCGATGGGCAGGCTGTCGTGAGCGCCCATAGAAAGGTAAAAGGCCTTTTTGATGCCGCTGGCGAGCAGCATTTCTCTGTCAGGGATAAAACCCTGGCCGTACCAGCCGCCCAAAACCGGCAGGTTATGGTAGCGGGCAGGAATGAATTTTTTCTCATAATCACGGAGAGGCGTATTCCAGCCTGCCAGCAGTTCCGGCGCGAAGGCGTACAGCGTGAACGTGGAAGGCGGGGTGGCGCAATAGATGCTTCGCACGCCCTCCGCACGCCCCCCGCTGCCGGACGCCGCGGAATCGCCTGCGGCAACGCTTGCGCAAAAAGGCATGACAAGCAGCAAAAGCAGCCCAAGGGTCATGAATCTGATCCGCATACGCACCATCCTTTGGCGGGCCGCTCCGAAAGCCGGTCGGGCGGCGGCAACGCCCGACCAACGTATCCTGCCACGGACATGGCCGGATATTCTGTGCAGTGCTTTGCAAGCTCACTTCAGGAATCTTTTCGCTTCCGCTTGGGCGCGAGGCCGCCAGAAAAGCAGGCTCCGCGCGACAATGCAGCGGATGCGCTTCAGCCGTCACACGCAAAAGCAACGGCTGAAGCAGCGGTTATTCGCCGTTAAGCAAGCGCTTCAAAGTGAAAACACTCTAGAAATTGGCGCTCACGCCCACAAAGAAGTTCCGGCCCTGTTCCGGATAATAGGCGCTGTACGCATATTCCTGGTCAAAAAGGTTTCTCACGCCCGCTTCCACCGAAAAATTCCTGGTGATGTCATACACCGCCTTTATATCCACGGTGGCGAAGTTGGGAGATTTTCTGTACGGCCCGTCTTCAGCGGTAGTGCTCCAGTAAAATCCGCTGCTGATATTGACTTGGGGAATGACGGAAAGCCCTTCCACAGGGGAAACAACAGCATAAATAGTGCTGGTTATTTCCGGCAGTTGGGCGAGTTTTTCGTCATTGGTGCAGTTATCCCAACGCATGTAGTTGAACACACCACCCGCGCTGAGGTACTGGTTTATAACGGCCTCTGCCCCTGCCTCAAAACCGTAAAACGTGGCCCTGTTGAGGTTTTCAAAATACATGGCCCCCTTGGGCCCCTTGGACGTGATCATGTCGCTCACATCACTGTAATACACGCTGGTGTTGAGTTTGAGCCAATCGCTCACAAGACCCTTGTAGCCAAGTTCATAATGGTAGGCGTGTTCGGGATTCAGGTCCGGATTGGCGGGAGTGTCACCGTTTCTGTAATATCGTTCACGCATGGTGGCGAAGCGGGACTTTTTGGCAAAGGTGGCAAAAATTTCGTGCCGTTCGGTAAGATCGTAAAACGCTCCTACCTGGTAGTTGAACAAACTCTTGGTGTCGTCCAGACCGTTTTTGTAAGAATGCATGTCGCCGGTGTTATGGTCACGGCTTTCAAGGGTCATGGGCGTCATGGTGCTGAGGCTCGTGCCGAAAACAAGGGTCAGACGCTCAATGGGCTTGAGGGTGTATTCCGCACCAAAGTCCCAGTAGCCCTCTGAAATGTGCTCATCCAGTTCGTCGCCAATGTCGGCCTTTTTCTTTTTCTGCTTCGCGGGGACGCTTCTGTCGTCAAATACCGCATAATCATTGTATTCCTTATGAGAAAGAATGCGGTAGCCGGCAGAAAGCGCAAGCTTGTTGGCCGCATTGAACGTATAGTCAAAGGCCAACTGCCCGCCGACGGTATACTGGTCGTACTTTTTATCAGGATAGTCCCTTTTGGTCATGGTGATGTCGGTATAGCTTTCGGACTTGTCCTGATGCGAGTCGTAATACACCACGGCCTTGAGATGGGCCTGCCTGCTCAGATTGAAATTGGCATTGGTATAAAGGCGGCTGGTTTCATATTCCGGCCAGTACCACGAGCGCTGAAAGGGATACGCCTGCTTGCCGTCAGGGCCGGGGCGGTACTGGGCAGCGTCAAAGGGCTGGCCTTTCTTAAAGCTTTGCCGCATATAGCCCACCATGATGTCCACATCATCAGTGGGCGTCCAGCCGCCGATGATGTTGGCGCTCATGTTCTTGTGGTCGGAGTTTTTGCGGCGGCCCGTACCCTGCTGGGGCGCGGCGTCAAAGCCTTCGGGCAGGGTAAAAAAGTCCTGCTTGTCATAAACAAAGGTACCCTTCAGGTAATAGAGGTCTTGCCGCGTGCCGATGCTGGCGGCAACCATTCTGCCCTGATCGTGCATCCTCCGGTCAAAAAAATTCATGTACTTTGCGGAAAATTCAAATTCTTTTCTGGGTTTGGCGGTACGCAGGTTCACCACGCCGGCCAGGTTGTTGTTGCTTGCAAGCAAGGGCGAGCTGTATCCTTTTGATACGTCAACCGACTCAAGGCCATAGGTCAGGGTGTTATTGTAGTCCCACTCATTACGGTACGCAGTAGCTACAGGAATGTCGTCGATATACATGCCCACCTGGTAGCGATTTGAGCCTCGTATACTGATGGTTCCCTCGTTACGGCCTGCTGATGTCTGCAAGTATACGCCCTGCACCCCCCTGAGGGCCTCCCACAGATTAAGGGCCGTTTTTCTTTCCATATCCGTCTGGGTGATATGGTCGATGGTATTTTTTGGCTCTGTCATCTCAAGCGGCGTCAACAAAACTTCCGTGGCTCCTTCTTCCTGCGCCCATGCGCCACTTGCCTGCAACAGCAGTACAGCGAGCAGGAACAACACACGCCTACAACTCATATGCCCTCCAGTTATTGAGATGACAGAAATAAACCGCTGTCCATATCCAGGCAAAGGACAGTGTGCTCCGCAAAAAATTGCGCCATAAAATGGATTTTTAATTTCATGTGAGTACATATGATGATTTTATGGCGCAACTCGGTAGCGGTATTTTTTTAATCGTGAATACTGAACAATTTTTTTCTATAAAATCATATTTATTTAATATATATTTGAAGATTTATAAATATGGCGCACGATTATTTTCACATGATATATAAAAATATCTGCCGCCTTTTTCTGCATTGTTTCTTCGTGGCGCAGACATCCGATCGGATGTATACTGGCTGGAGCTTTCTGTGGCCGAGTTGCCGCAAACATGCGCAGGCTCGTGCCTTACACGCGCAGGCGCCTGCACCCGCCGACTGCGGCCTGCTGCCCCTTTGACATTCAAACCGCGCGTTCCGGATGTCTTTTTCAGGGTGTTTTATGGCTGAGACATTACGCCCGAGACACGGTTTTACGGCGCATGACGAACGTTACGCACGGGAAGCAACTTTTATAATCAGCCGGTATACGGTCAAAAACCATAAAATTTTCCCACAGATCTGCCCCTGGCAACGCGCGGGGATAATTTCACTAAAAAAAATGATTCGTCGACTATTCCTTGCCTCAAGTGCGTTGTTTGTTATCATTGCTGTCCGGCTAAGCACCCAATTCTAATAGGCTGAGATGTTGAAGATTATCTTTTCTTCGCCGTCGTGGATTCAGGAGTTCTTCCAGAGACGCCGAACCGAGCAGGTTGAGCTGGATGAGTTG
>NZ_JBAIYW010000117.1:0-15151 GCF_036763055.1 Desulfovibrio sp. 1214_IL3152
AACTCATCCAGCTCAACCTGCTCGGTTCGGCGTCTCTGGAAGAACTCCTGAATCCACGACGGCGAAGAAAAGATAATCTTCAACATCTCAGCCTATTAGAATTGGGTGCTTAGCCGGACAGCAATGCCACCTGCTGACAAAAGCGCCTTCCTGCCGTATGGAAAGACATGTCCAATCCACACATTCTGCACATTCTTTCTGAAATTGCCGCAGGCCGCCTGCTGCCTGAAACAGCCCTTGAACAGCTTGGTGCGCAAACAGTTTGCGATACCCTGAACGGTCTTACGCTGGACACCCAGCGGGGCCTGCGCACCAGTCTTGGCGAAGTGGTTCTTGCCCAGGGCAAAAGCGATCAGGCATTGACAGCCGCTGTTGCCGGTCTTGCAGAACATGGCCCTGTTCTGGTCAGCAGAGTCAGTCAGGCCCAGGCTACCCTGCTGAAAGAACACTTTCCCACTGGCCGCCATTGGGCTTTACCGCGACTGTTTTCAGTGGGCGGCGCGCCGGGTTTTACGCAGGCCATGCAGTCCCCCTGGCCGCAGCAAGGCGAAGCACTGGTGGTAAGCGCAGGAGCCGCAGACACACCCGTAGCACTTGAGGCGTACGGCGCCCTGGCCTTTTGGGGAAAAAGCTGTGGTTTTATTGCCGATGTGGGCGTTGCGGGACTGCACAGGCTTGCCCCCCATACGGCATCGCTGCGCAGCGCAAAGGTCATCATTGCCGTGGCCGGTATGGAAGGCGCTTTGCCCGGCGTACTGGCAGGGCTTGTGTGCTGTCCGGTGCTGGCTGTGCCTGCCTCCGTGGGGTACGGGGTAGGATCAGGCGGTTTTGCGGCCCTTACCACCATGCTTGCCACCTGCGTGCCGGGCGTGGCTGTTCTCAATATCGACAACGGCTTCGGAGCCGCGGCCTTTGCAGCCAAAATGCTCCATAAAAAACTGGCCGAAGAAAACTGAACCGGCCAAAGAACCCACAAGACTCACTGAAAAACGCCAGACCGCCAGCATATGGCGGTCATTTTTTTGAGCGCGCAGGAAAAATACATTTTTGTTCCTTACTTAAGTAACATTATAAAATATTTTACTTTTTTACGAACAATATTCTTTGTTTCCACGCCTTTTTTCCTGCGGCACGGGCTGCCATCATGCGTAAACTGCATGAACCGCCATGCCGGGTGACGCCACATTGTTCCTTTCTTTTTCCGGATTTCGCGTCGGGATTTTCCGGTTGAAATGCTCTAGAGCAGATTAACTTTGAGAATATACATTCTCAAAGTTTAAGGCACGCTCACTTCGGCGTTTAACCGCGCAGATAAACTGCGCTTACGCCTCCGTAGCGAACGTCTGCTCACGCAGCCGCCAGAGCAATTTCAAAGTGAAATTGCTCTAAACGCTGCATGCCCTGAAAGCAAAAAATACGGACAAACCACAACGGTTCGTCCGTATTCTACCAGTGTTATCCACAATATTCTTTGAAAACAGAGACCGGGCTTATGCCCATCCTCCCACAACAGCCCCGATGCCCAGCATATTGGCGGCTGCCATGCGCCACTGTGTCTGCATAAAAGAGCTGGCGCTGTCCGCAGATTCAAGCTGGTCAATGGCGGCGGTAATATCATTCAGCACAGACGGCACATACGTAATGACATCCGTCGTGTCGGGCGGGGTATTCTGCACAATCAGCGTCAGTCCTGAAAGCGGCTGAAAATACGTCATGACGGCCCTCCTTGCGAGAGCGGCGTTACTTCAGCGCCGCCCCTTTTTGGCGGGTTTGCTTTTTTCCTTTTCCACAGGCTTTTCAGGCACGGGAACAGGGTTCTCAGGCACTATGCTGCCCGGCTCATATTCAGAAAGAGCTTTTTCGCCGTTAAGATAGGCCAGTTCAAGAGTTACAGCTCTTTCAAATTCGGCCATGGCCTTTTTGGACACCGGCTCACCACGCGGGTTGATGGCCTTGGCCGGGTCAATGAACTTTCCATTCTGGCGCAGGCGAAAATCCAGGTGCGGCCCTGTTGCCAGACCTGTACTGCCCACAAAACCGATAACCTGCCCCTGGCGCACACGCTGCCCTTTGGCAAGGCCGCGCGCATAACCTGAAAGATGCGCGTACATGGATTCCAGCCCGGCAGTATGCTTGATGACAATCTGGTTGCCGTAGCCGCCGACCCAGGCGCGCTGCGTTACAAGCCCGTCACCCACGGCCTTGACCGGAGTGCCTGTGGGGGCCGCATAGTCCACACCGTGGTGGGCGCGCCTATAGTTTAATATGGGGTGCAGGCGGCTGTTTGTAAAGCGCGAGGTAATGCGCGTAAAGGCCAGAGGGGCCTGTAGCAGGGTCTTGCGCAGGCTTTCGCCCTTGCGGTTATAGTATTCGGCCCTGTTGCCATTGCGAAAAAGATAGGCTTCGTAGGTTTTGCCCTTGTTGGTGAAATGGGCGGCAAGAATACGTCCGTAGCCCTTGTATTCACCATCGCGATAGCGTTTTTCCACCAGCACGGCAAAAGAGTCGCCCGATTGCAGGTCACGGATAAAGTTTACTTCCGCGCCGAAAAGATCTGCCAGCTTGAGGGCCATTTGCGGGCTTTCGCCCATATCGGCCACGGCCTGGAACAGGTTGTCGTTGATGGTTCCCGTAACAGAGTCCAGCAGCACAACGTATTCAATAGGCTCCACCCTGGCGGCGGGGGTGTCTGTTCCCTCCACCACAAGACGGCGATGACTGTCTATCTCGTATTCAAAGCGTTTAACCTTGCCGGATTCCATATCTGTAACCACAACATACGGTTGCCCTTCACGGAAAGCGCGCATGGAAAAAACCTGACGCGCCGCGCTGATGTACTGCTGTGTTCCCTGCCCGCCGGAATTTTCAAGAACCTTGCTGACGGTATCGCCCTTTTCAAAGGTTCCGCGCACCACGGCCTCGCCGGGCGCTGCCCCGGCATCCGCCGCATCGGCTGCCGCATCGGCGGCCGTATCTGCATGGTCTGCGTTGGCTGCTTCACTGGAAGGGGAGGAGGGTGAGGAAGAATCCGGTTCGCCTGCGGGATCGCTTTCGGTGTTTTGCTGGCCTGCACCGTCCTGGGGAGCGGCGTGTTCCTGCGTTTTTTCACTGTCCGCAACTGCAGGCTGTTCCTGCACGGATTCCGGCCCGCTGACAGCCGTAAGACCGGGCAATCCCACATGACGGGCCACGACAAAACCCAGCACCGCCAACAGCAAGACCCCTGCCAACCATAGTCTTTTGTTCTTCGATCCCATGAGGAGCTTATACGCATGGGCAAGGAGCTTGTCCAGTTCAAGGGTAAAAGGCCCGTCCCGCGCCCCTTTTGCACCGTTATGCTCCCTTGCGCGGGCCTTTCATATCATACAGGCGGGGAATGACAGCCCCACACCTCCATCACATGGATGCGGACATGCTGCAGCGCATGCGCCTGAAACATACAAAAAAAACATGGCGTCACCAAACCAGGGACAGAAAACAAAGGCAGCCTGCAGCCTGAAAAAAAAGCGAAGCGCCCGAAAAGACTGCGCTGTGGCACAGCGTTTTCCACAGGCATCCACAGGAAACAGTATTTGCGAGGGATGGCGGCCCTCTTGTTTGAAATCAACTTTTATGCTACGAGTATCTCTTGTTCCTATACGGCCTGGGCCGCAAAAACCGAGCCTCACGCCGAACCTGCGGGAAGATACTTTGTCCACAGGGTACGCCCTGCAAGGCGAATGAACCACGTATATGATGCTGAAAAAAGAGTTGCGGGAAATACTGGCGAAAAATAGGGCCACAGCGGGAGAAACCTGGCTGGACAGCCTTACCCTGCGCCAGGAGGAAAACACCCTGAGGGTGGTTTTTCCGCACATGTATTTTGCAGACTGGTTCAGTCAGCACAGGCGTGCCGCCTTTGAAGACGCGCTGCACAAACATTTTACGAGCCTGCACGAAGATTCCATACCTCAAATAGTTTATGAAAGCGCCAAGCCCGGCGCTTTTGCCGCCAGGAATCAGCCGCAGCCCGTCAGCCCTTTTCCTGCACCGGAGTGCCTCGACAACACAACGGAAGAAGCGGAAGACCCCTTCGCAGACTTTATCTGTAACGATAAAAACGCTTTTCCCCTGGCAACAGCCAGAGAACTGGCCGGCGACACTTCATCCACGGCCTATAACCCTTTTTTGGTCTGCGGGCGCAGCGGCACAGGCAAAAGCCGCCTTCTTCAGGCCATGACATCCGTGATGTCCCGCACTGCCGATCCCGCCCGCATGGTCTGCTCCAGCGCCGCCCGTTTTTGCTCTGAACATCTAGTGTGGGGAAGACCGGAACTGTTCTGGCTGCGCTATGACATTCTTGTTCTTGATGATATTCAAGATCTTGCCGCCCATGACGCCTGGCAGCGCAAACTTGTAACCATAATGGACAGTTGTCCCGGCGGGCAAAAAAGCTCCCCGGACAGTTCCCCACGGAAAGAGGCCCCGCCAACAGGCGAACAGACAGGCAGGGCCGCGGCACGCATGATATTCGCCTGCTCCGGCCAGCCGCAGGCCCTGAAAACGCTGGACGAACGCCTGCGTTCGCGCCTTGAAAGCGGGCTTGTGGTAGAACTTATGGAGCCGGACCTGTATGTCCGCCTGCGCTATCTGCAAATCATGTGCAAGGAACGGCAATTGCCGCTGACACGGGAGCAGCTGCTTTTTCTGGCGCAGCGCTGTTCACAGTTCCGGCTTTTGCAGGGTCTTATGCTCAAGGTGGGGGCGTATTGCGCTGTGAAGGGCAATAACCTTACCCAGGCTGATATGGAAAATATCGTGCGCACCGGGGTGGCGGAAAAAATGCCCGGCTGCCGCGAAATTCTGGGAGAGGTTTCCAGAAAGCTCAACCTGAGGCCCGAAGACGTGCTTGGCGGCAAACGCCGACCTGACCTGGTGCTGGCACGGCAGGTATCCATGTACATATGCCGCCGCAAGCTTGGTCTTTCCTACCCGGAACTTGGCCGTGCTTTTGGTGGACGCGACCACAGCACCGTCATATATGCCATTAATAAAATTAAGAAATTGATGGTTAGTAACAAAAGTGTACACCAACTGGTAACAGAGATTGAAATGAAAACACCCTGACCCCGGAAATCAGGGCAAAAGCTTTTGGCCCGTTACCGGCGTTACTAAAAAACACCTTGGAATGTTCCACAAAAAATTCAATTTTTACAAGGCTTTTAAGCCGATAAGAACATAGCAACACTGCCAATAATAGTTAAGGAAAGAATGTATGAAACTTACTGTTAATAAAGAGCAGATCATTGAAGGGCTGTTGAAAGCTGTTGCCATTATTCCCGCCAAGGCAGGGGCGCAGTATTTGCGCTCCATCTGGCTCAAGGCGGAAGACGGCGGTCTTTCGGTCATGTCCACCGATGCCAATATCGAGTTTACGGGACGCTATCAGGCAGAAGTGGCTCAGCCCGGGCTTATCGGCGTGCAGGGCAGGGCCTTTGTGGATCTGGTGCGCCAGCTGCCTTCGGGTGTGCTGCATCTTTCCCTTGACGAGGCTTCGGGCAATCTGCTGGTGGAGCAGGGCCGCCGCACATACAAGCTGCCTGTAAGCGGGGCCGAGTGGTTTCAGAATTTTTCCAGCTTTCCTGAAGAAAATACGGTAACCTGGTCGGGCGACTTTTTGCAGGACCTTCTGGACAAGGTGACATTTTGCATCAGCGATGACGACGCTATGGACGCCATTGCCTGCCTGTGCATGATGCCCAAGGGCAATGGCCGCATCGACGTGTGCGGGCTTAACGGCCATCAGTTCGCTCTTGTTTCCTTTACGCACGACGAACTTGCCGAGCGCCTGCCTGAAGAAGGCATTCTTATCCAGAAAAAATACCTTCAGGACATGAAGAAATGGCTTGGCGTGGACGAGATAGAGCTGAGTATTACCGGAAAGCGCCTGTACCTGCGCAGCATGAGCAGGGCTGAAACCCTGAGCCTGCCCCGGGCTGCCCATCAGTATCCGGACTACAGTATCTTCATGAGCAAGCTGGCGAGCGAAGACATGCACCCCATGACCATCGACCGCAAAGAAGCAATGGAAGCCCTTGGCCGCATTCTTATTTTTAATACCGAAAGCGACCGCTGCACCTACATGGACCTTTCCTCCGGCGAGGCGCTGCTTTCCGCCCAGGGGCAGGACGTAGGCTCGGCCAGCGAAAGTCTGGAAGTAACATACGGCGGCGACATCAAGCGCATCGCCTTTCCCACCCGCAACCTTATGGACGTGCTGGCCCACTTTGTGTCCGGCAAGACAGACATGATGCTTACGGGCGCTGAAGGCCCCTGCGGCATACGCGGGGCCGATGACCCGAACTACACCGTCATCATCATGCCCATGAAGGTTTCGGAAACGACATATTATAGCGAGGAAGACGTTTAATGGCTCTCCAAACCCCCGTCGACGGCGGCTACACCGCTTCTTCCATTACCATTCTGGAAGGGCTTTCGGCCGTTCGCAAACGTCCGGCCATGTACATCGGCTCCACGGACGCGCGCGGCCTGCATCACCTTGTCTACGAAGTGGTGGATAACTCCATTGACGAGGCCATGGCGGGTTTTTGCACGCGCATCACCGTCATTCTGCACGCCGACAACAGCGTGACCGTGCGGGACGATGGCCGCGGCATTCCCGTGGACATCCACCCCAAGGAAGGCGTACCCGCTGTTCAGGTGGTCATGACCAAGTTGCATGCCGGCGGCAAGTTTGACAATACAAGCTACAAGGTTTCCGGCGGTCTGCACGGCGTGGGCGTGTCCTGCGTCAACGCGCTTTCCGAAGAGCTTACGGTTACCGTGCGCCGTGACGGCAAGCGTTATCGCCAGCACTATTCCCGTGGCATCCCGCAGGATCAGCTGGTCGTTATCGGCGAAAACGTGGACGGCCACGGAACCACCGTGCGTTTCAAGCCCGATGAAGAGATTTTTGAAGTTTCCGAGTTTTCTTACGATACGCTTAAAAAACGTTTTGAAGAACTGGCCTATCTCAACAAGGGCCTGTTCATCGAATGCATTGACGAGCGCATCGGTGAAACCCACGTGTTTCACGCCGAAGGCGGCATACGCCAGTTTGTGGGCGACCTCAATTCCGGCGAGCAGGGCATCCATTCCATCGTTTTCGGTGAAGGCATGGTGGACAACGTCACCGTGGACTTTGCCCTGCAATACAATGCCGGCTACAAGGAAAATATCCTTACCTTCGCCAACAACATCCGCACCAAGGAAGGCGGAACCCACCTGGTGGGCTTTCGCACGGCCCTTACCCGCGCCATCAACGGCTACATCAAGGGCCAGGCCGACCTGGTCAAAAAAATGAAAAATACAAGCCTGTCCGGCGATGACGTGCGCGAAGGGCTTACGGCCGTCATCAGCGTCAAGCTGCCCCAGCCGCAGTTTGAAGGGCAGACCAAGACCAAGCTCGGCAACAGCGAGGTTGCCGGTCTTGTGGCGGGCGTGGTGTATGATCGCCTGAACATCTATTTTGAAGAAAACCCCAAGGATATCCGGCTCATTATTGAAAAGGCCGTGGATGCCGCCCGCGCCCGCGATGCCGCCCGCCGCGCCAAGGAACTGGTGCGCCGCAAGGGCGCTCTTTCGGACAACTCCCTGCCCGGAAAGCTGGCGGACTGCCAGAGCAAGGATCCCAAGGAATCCGAACTGTTCATCGTGGAAGGTGACTCGGCCGGTGGTTCGGCCAAGCAGGGGCGTAATCCGAAAAATCAGGCTATTCTGCCCCTGCGCGGCAAAATTCTGAATACGGAGCGCACCCGCTTTGACAAGATGCTTGCCAACAAGGAAGTAAAAAACCTCATTACGGCCATGGGCGCCGGTATCGGTGAGGACGACACTGACCTTGAAAAGCTGCGCTACCACAAGATCATCATCATGACAGACGCCGATGTGGACGGCGCGCACATCCGCACCCTGCTGCTGACCTTCTTTTTCCGTCAGTATCAGGAAATGGTGGAACGCGGTTTTGTCTACATCGCCCAGCCGCCGCTGTATCGCGTTCATAATTCGCGCATGGAAAAATTCATCAAGGACGATGCGGAACTGAACAGCTTTCTGCTTTCGCGCGTCAGCGAAGACGTCACGGTAACGGCGGTCAACGGCAAGGAATACACGGGCACGGCCCTCAGCAGCCTTGTGGAGCGCATTGAAACGCTTGAGCTGCGCCTCGACGACGCTGAAATGACCGGAACCCCGCGCGACCTCTTTCTGGCGCTTACAACGTATCCTGAGCAGGTGGATGCGGCCATGCTTGAGCGGCAGGACACCGGTCTTGTGGAATGGCTCAACGAGCGCGGCTACATGCTCACGCTTGAAAATGAGCAGAGCGAAGACGACGAGGAACGCCTGTTTGCCATATTTGAGAATACCGGCGGCCATCAGACGCGGCGCGGCATGGAGTTTTTTGCCTCGCGGCTGTACCGCATGACCTGGCAGCTCTTTGCCGAACTGCGTGAGGAATGCGGCGGCCTGGATTTTGTCATGCGCCGCAAGGATAGTGAAACCCCCGCGCAAAACCTGTTTGGTCTTATGCGCATGGTGCTGGACGAAGCCCGCAGGGGTATCAATATCCAGCGCTACAAGGGTCTGGGTGAAATGAACCCCGAGCAGCTCTGGGTAACCACCATGAATCCTGAAAACCGCATCCTGCTTCAGGTTTCTGTGGAAGACGCCAACGAGGCTTCGGACGCCTTTATGGAACTTATGGGAGACCGCGTGGAGCCGCGCCGCGAATTCATTGAGCGCAACGCCCTGGCCGTACACGATCTGGATATTTAGGAAAGGTTTTTTGGGCAAAGCGGGGATGCGGAGTTTTCAGTTCCGCCGTTGGCTCTTGCCGACCGCGTGGCGGCCGCAGGAGCGCCCTGCCGGAGAATGCCGCATGGCAGTCTGCAACAACCCTTTCCCGGGGCATCCCAATAAACTTTTATAGGGAGTGGCATGAACAGTTAGAGCTATTTTACTTTGAAATTGCTCCAAGACGGCTCCACACGGATTTTCAGAAAGCAGTGTTTTCTGAGCCCGTCGCAGACTGTTCGCATCCACCCAACATCATTACTCAGCGAGGCCAGCAGTGGCAGAAATGCAGCAGCCGCAGATAAGCATAGAAACTGAACTCCGCAAGTCGTATCTGGAGTATTCCCTTTCGGTCATCATCGGCCGTGCCATCCCTGACGCCCGTGACGGTCTCAAGCCCGTTCACAGGCGCATCATGTTTGCGCAATACGAGCTTGCCAATAACTATAACCGTCCGCACAAAAAGTCCGCCCGCATCGTCGGTGACGTGATCGGCAAGTATCACCCGCACGGCGACTCGGCGGTGTATGGTGCGCTGGTGCGCCTTGCGCAGGATTTTTCCATGCGCGATCCCCTGGTGGACGGTCAGGGCAACTTCGGCTCCATTGACGGCGACGCCCCGGCGGCCATGCGTTATACCGAAGTGCGCATGTCCAGGCTGGCCCAGGAATTTCTGGGCGACCTGGACAAAAATACGGTGGATTTTCGCCCCAACTACGACAATACCTTGCAGGAACCCACGGTTATGCCCAGCAAGGTTCCCAACCTGCTGCTCAACGGCAGTTCGGGTATTGCCGTGGGCATGGCTACCAATATTCCGCCCCATAACCTGGGCGAACTGTGCGATGCCCTGCAGTTGCTTCTGGATGATCCCCAGTGCAGCATTGACGACCTGATGGAGCACGTGAAAGGCCCGGACTTTCCCACCAGCGGCTATGTGTACGCGGGCAAGGGACTGTACGACGCCTACCATACCGGCCGCGGCACGGTGAAAGTGCGCGGTCGCATGGAAATCGAAGACCGCAAAAAAAGCGCGCAATCCATCATCATCAGGGAAATTCCCTACGGCCTGAACAAGTCCTCTCTGGTGGAAAAGATCGCGGCCCTGGTCAATGACCGCAAGATTGACGGCATCACCGACCTGCGCGACGAATCCGACCGCAGGGGCATCCGTGTTGTCATCGACCTCAAGCGCGGAACCATTCCCGAGATCGTCATCAACGCGCTTTACAAGTTCACGCCGCTGGAATCGAGCTTCGGCATCAATATGCTGGCCGTGGTGGACAACCGCCCGCAGCTTCTGAATCTCAAGACCGCGCTGACCTGCTTTGTGGACCACAGGCGCGAGGTGGTCATCCGCCGTACCCGTTACGATCTTGAAAAAGCCGAGGCCCGCGCCCATATTCTTGAAGGCCTGCGCATCGCCATCGACAATATTGACGAGGTGGTGGCCCTTATCCGCGCTTCGGCCAGCCCGGACGAAGCGCGCGCGGCCCTTATGAAGCGCTTTGAGCTTTCCGAGCTTCAGGCCAAGGCCATTCTTGAAATGCGCTTGCAGCGCCTTACGGGCCTGCAGCGTGAAGAGCTTATGGCCGAGTACAAGGATCTTCTGCAAAAGATCGAATTCTACCGCTCGATTCTTGAAAATAACGAAGTGCTGCGCGGGGAGATCAAGCGCGAAATCCGCGAAATCCGCGAAACCTTCACCACGCCTCGCCGCACCGAAGTGCTGCGCGAAGCTCTTACCGACATCGACATTGAAGACCTTATTCCCGATGAGGATGTGGTCATCACCCTGTCGCGCCGTGGCTACATGAAGCGCACCGGGCTTGAAAATTACCAGCAGCAGAAACGCGGGGGCAAGGGCATTGCCGCCCTGTACACCTCTGACGACGACTATGTGCAGGAGTTTTTGAGCACCACCAACCATCAGTTCCTGTGTCTCTTCACCAACAAGGGCCGCATGCACCAGCTCAAGGTGCATCAGGTTCCTGAAGGCAGCCGTACGGCCAAGGGCGTACACATCAACAACCTGCTGCCCCTGGAAGAGGGCGAGTGGGTCACCACCGTGCTTGCCCTGCGCGAATTTGCCGAAGACAAGTACTTCCTCTTCATAACCAGGCGCGGCATGGTCAAGCGTTCTTCGGCTTCACTGTACGCCCGTTGCCGCAAGACCGGCCTTATGGCCGTGGGCCTGCGCGAGGACGACGAGCTTGTGGTGGTGCGCCCCATTCGCAACGACAGCCATATTGTGCTGGTCACGGCCGACGGCATTGCCATACGTTTTCCCTGCAAGGATGTGCGTCCCATGGGCCGCGTAGCCACGGGCGTCAAGGGCATAGCCCTGCGCCGGCAGGATTTTGTTGTGGCCGGGGTCATTGTGAAGGAAACGGATCAGACCACGGAAATCATGTCCATTTCCGCCAACGGCTTCGGCAAGCGCACCAGCATCGAGCTGTACCGTCTGCAATCGCGCGGGGGCAAGGGCATCATCAACTTCAAGGTCACGGGCAAGACCGGGCCTGTGGTGGGCGCCATGCCCGTGCGTGATGACGATGGTCTTATCCTGCTCACTTCATCCAACAAGATCGTGCGCATCGGTCTGGACGAAGTGCGCAGCAAGGGCCGCGCCACAATGGGCGTCATGCTTGTGCGGCTGGACGAAGGCGCGCATGTGGTGGGCTTTGACCGTGTGGACGAAGGCGGTCAGACCGGCCGTGATCTGAGCAAGGAGATGGACGATGATGTGGTGGAGGGTGCAACTTCCCCTGCCACTGGCGCGGCCCCTTCGCCTGCTGCTGATGTGCCTGACGGTCTGGCTGACGGCCCGGCTGATGACGACGCGGATGAAGGCCCTGAAGGCGAAAACGCCTGATATGAACCAGCATGATGTTTTTCACTGTTGAAAAACATGGTTTCAGGGGGGCAATGCCCCCCTGTCCGCCTGAAGGGCGGCAACGTGCCTCTGACAGGCGCGGTTTTTTTCTTTTTTCGGTGGCGCGCAGGCTTGCGCTGGCCGTGGCTTTCTGTTTCTGCCTTGGCCTTGCGGGCTGTGACAGCCCGGCATTGCAGGGTGACGACCTCTCTCAGGCCAGGGAGGCCGTGGCGCAGCGCCAGTGGTCCCTTGCCGAAAGGCTGCTTGAGCGTTATCTGCGTGAGGCACAGGACAGTCAGAGCGCGGACGACCGCTGGGAAGCCTGGCAGCAGTTGCTGCTGGTCGTCAATGCCGCGGGGCAGGAACCCCGCGCCAGCCTGGAATATCTTGAAACCATGCTGGAAGAGTATATGGACGACGACGCCCGCAGCGCGGTCGTCCTGCGGCGCATGGCCGAGGTCAATGAAAGCCTGCACCGCCATGAACGTGCCGTGGATATCTGGAATGTCTACATAGGGCTTGGCGGTCTTGGCCCGGAGCAGGTGCTTGAAGGTCACCGGCGGCTGGCGGCCATGCAGTTCAGCCTGCGGCGTTTTGATGCCGGAGAGGACACGCTCCAGCAGTGCCTGGGCCTGCCCCTGCCGGATCATGACAAGATCATGTGCATGTATGATCTTGCGGACCAGAATATGGCCCGGGAGCGCTGGCAGGATGTGGCGGATCTTTCGCAGCAGATACTGGACAGCGACCCTGACCAGAACCTGCGCGGGCTGGCCGGCTATCTGCTGGCCGACGCCCTGGAACAACTGGGCAAGGGCACGGAAGCCCTGAAACAATTTGAACTGGCGCGCGACGCATACCCCAATCCGTCGGTCATCGACAATCGCATTGCGCATTTGCGCAAAAAACTGAAGAAGTAAGGCTTATGATTAAGCACGAATGCGGTGTTTTCGGCATTTATGACCATGACGATGCTGCCCGTCTGGCCTATTTCGGCCTTTATGCCCAGCAGCACCGGGGACAGGAAAGCGCGGGCATAGTCACTTTTGACGGCAAAACCGTTCACGAGCGTCGAAGCATGGGCCTTGTGCCCGATGTTTTTTCCGAGGCTGATCTGCAGCGCCTTACCGGGCGCCACGCTGTGGGGCATGTGCGCTATTCCACCACGGGCAGTTCGTCCAGCGGCAACGCCCAGCCTTTTCTTGCCAACTATAAGGGCAGGGCCATTGCGCTGGCCCATAACGGCAATCTGGTCAACGCCGCCCAATTGCGTGAAGACCTGGAAAACGAAGGGGCCATTTTTTCCACCAGCAACGACACCGAAGTGTTCATGCACCTTCTGGTGCGCGCCCTGCGCCACAATGACCTGCCCGGAGCCGTCAAGGAAGCGTGCTACAGGGTGCAGGGGGCATATTGCCTTCTGGTCATGGCTGACGGCGTCATGGTGGCCGTGCGCGACCCTCACGGCTTTCATCCGCTTGCTTTCGGCCGCATGAACGGCAGCCCTGTCTTTGCCTCTGAAACCTGCGCTTTTGACCTGCTTGAGGCCGAATTCGTTCGCACGGTGGAGCCGGGCGAAGTGGTGGTGGTGGAAGGCAACAGCGTGCGCAGCGAACGCCTCATAAGCCCCATGCCGGAAAAGCCCGCCCAGTGCATTTTTGAGCTGATCTATTTTGCCCGGCCGGACTCCTATGTTTTTGACGAGCAGGTGTACCAGTGCCGTAAAAAGATGGGCTGGAACCTGGCCACGGAATCCGCGCCGGATGTGGATTTCGTCATGCCTTTTCCTGACTCGGGCATTTATCCGGCCCTGGGTTTCGCGCAGCGTTCGGGTCTGCCCTACGAGCATGCCATGATACGCAACCACTATGTGGGCCGCACCTTTATCCAGCCTTCGCAAAGCATGCGCAGCTTCGGCGTGCGGGTAAAGATCAATCCCGTGCGTGAAATGATAGAAGACAAACGCATCTGTATCATTGACGACAGCATCGTGCGCGGCACAACCATGATGACCCGTGTGAAAAAACTGCGCGAACTGGGAGCAAAAGAGGTGCATATACGTATTTCTTCGCCGCCGGTCATGTCGCCCTGTCATTACGGCATAGACTTTTCATCACGGGGCGAGCTTATTGCCGCGCAGCACAGCCTGGAAGAAATACAGCGCAAGCTGGATGTGGATTCTCTGCATTACCTGAGCATTGAAGGGCTTATGGGCGCCGTGAGCAAGCCGCAGCACTACTGCATGGCCTGCTTTACCGGCGAATATCCCGTGCCTTGCGAGGAATGCGGCGGCAAGTTTAAGCTTGAAGGCTCCTGCGGTTCACGCTAGTTTCTGGCCCCGGGCAAAAATTCAGGCTCAGGGAGCACAAGAGCGTCTTACCTTTGGGAATTGTATTCTCACAGCCGTAATACGCTCACTACGGCGTTTAACAGCGCAAATACAGAGCGCGGCCGTCTTCGGCCACAGCCCCCTGGGGCAAGGCTGAAGCTGCGCTTACACCTTTGCGGCGGACGGCTGCCAGCGCAGCAGTCAGAGCAATTTCACGCTGAAATTCTCTATTGCGCCACCATTGAGGACGACATGAGCATTGCACGCATCAAAGGCTTCGCGGACATGTTTCCGCCGGACAGCGACATCTTTACCCGTATGGAAAATACCGCGCGGGATATTTTCGGCCGCTACGGCTTTGTGGAACTGCGCACGCCCATTGTGGAATTTACCGAGCTTTTTCAGCGCTCCATCGGTGAGGAAACCGACGTGGTGCAAAAAGAGATGTATACCTTTCCCGACCGCAAGGGCAGGTCGCTCACCCTGCGGCCGGAAGCCACGGCGGGCGTCATGCGCGCCTATATCGAAAGTGCCCTCGCCAACAGGGAACCGGTAAGCCGCCTGTTCACCACAGGTCCCATGTTCCGCTATGAGCGGCCGCAAAAGGGCCGCATGCGGCAGTTCCACCAGATCAACTGTGAATGCCTCGGCTCGCACAGCCCCTATGCCGATGCCGACCTTATCAGCATGCTGCTGCGCTTTCTTGCCGCCCTGGGCCTTGAAGATCTGACCCTCAAGGTCAACTCACTGGGCTGTTCCCAGTGCCGCCCCAAGTTCAAGGATGCGCTGCTGGCTTATCTTGAAAGCGTGGACAGCACCGCCCTGTGCGCGGACTGCGCCCGCAGGGTGCATACCAACCCCTTGCGCGTGCTGGACTGCAAGCAGCCCGGCTGCCGGGCCATCACCGATGCGGCCCCTAAACTGCTGGACTATAACTGTCCGGAGTGCAGGGCGCATTTTGACACTGTGCTTGAGCTGCTTAACGGCGAAAATCTGCCCTTTGAGCTTGACCACAGGCTTGTGCGCGGGCTTGACTACTATTGCCGCACCACCTTTGAGGTGGTAAGCGGCAGTATCGGCGCGCAGGCTGCCGTTGCTGGCGGCGGCCGCTATGA
>NZ_JBAIYW010000251.1:0-14811 GCF_036763055.1 Desulfovibrio sp. 1214_IL3152
GCAGCCGCCAGAGCAATTTCAAAGTGAAATTGCTCTGATCCAGATAAAGGTTTTGGCGGGTGGGGGTGTGGGGGAGGGACCCTTTTGCAAAAGGGTCCCTCCCCCACAAAGCATTTCAATCGGCTGCCATGCCACGCTATATCTTGCGTACCTCGGTGTACCAGGCAGCGGCCTCTTCCAGCAGTTTGCCGGTGCGGGCGGCCAGGGCCTGCGGGTCCTTGAGGTAGCCGTCCAGCAGCAGGCTGGCGTCAAAAAGGCTCTGGGTCATTTCGGCCAGCACCCTGTCATCGGTGTCAGCCTTGAACATGCGCAGCATGCTGCGCAGCAGGGGATGATCGCGGTTGACCTCCAGCACTTTGACCGGCAGGGAGTCGTCCTTCTGCATAACCTTGAGCAGTTTTTCCATGGACGAGGACAGGCCGCCGTCGGGTGATACGAGCACGGCAGGACTGTCGGCCAGGCGGTGCGAAACGCGCACATCCGTTACCTTGTCGTCAAGAATCTGTTTCATGCGGGCCAGCAGGCCGTCAAAGCTGGTCGTGTCTTCGTCCGAAAGGGGCGCGGCGGCCTCGCGGGCCGGGCTTTCCTTGTCGGTGAAGTCCTTGAGGGCGTCGTCGGCCGCGTTTTCCACGGACTTGAAGTCCCATTCCTTGTAGCGGCCAAGGCCGTCCATAACGAATTCGTCAATGGGTTCATAAAGGTAAAGAACCTCTATACCCTTCTGGCGAAAACGCTCCATATGCGGATTCAGGCGCGCGGCCTCACGGTTGGGCGCGGCCACATACCAGAAGGTCTTTTGCCCTTCGGGCGCGCGGCCCATGTATTCGTCCAGACTGGTCAGGGCTTCGGCGTCGGCCAGGGCGGAAGAATTGAAGCGCAGCAGGGCGGTGACCCGCTCGCGGTTGGCAAAGTCGTGATAGCCGAGCTTGAAGACCTTGCCGTGCAGGCGCCAGAAGGCCGCGTATTTTTCCGCGTCATTTTTTGCCAGTTTTTCAAGATGGGCGAGGGTCTGCTTGACGATGACCTGATTGATCTTGCGCAGAACCACGTTTTCCTGAAGCGTTTCGCGCGAGATGTTCAGGGGCAGGTCTTCAGTGTCCACAACACCCTTGAGAAAAGCCAGATATTCGGGGATCAGCTCTTTGTTGCGGTGCTGGATCAGCACACGGCGGGCGTAGAGGTCCAGCCCCCAGAAGTCCCGGTCCGCGCCGAAAAAGTCCTGGGCGCTGTCGGGGATGAAAAAGAGGGCGCTGAACTGCACGGGAGCGTCGACGGAAAAATGCAGCACATCCAGCGGATCTTTGCTGTCATAGGTAAGGGCCTTGTAAAAGGCCGCATACTGTTCCTGCGTGACGGAGAACCTGGGTTCGCGCCACAGGGCGGGTTGGGTGTTGACCTGTTCGCCGTCTACAAGGACAGGAAAAGGCACAAAGCCCGAATGCTTGCGGATGGCCGATTCCACCCGGAATTTTTCAAGAAATTCCACGGCATCGTCCTTGAGCCATGCCGTGATGACTGTGCCGCGTCGGGGTTCGTCGCCTTCCGCAGCCGTTACCGTGTAGGTTCCCAGGCCGTCGCTGGTCCAGGTGTGGGCGGCGCTGTCTTCGCCAAAGGCCGGGCGCGAGGTCACGGTCACTTTTTCAGCCACCATAAAGACCGAATAAAAGCCCACGCCGAAGCGCCCGATGATGTTGGCGGCATCGGCCTCGGCGTTTTGCTCTTCGTCCGCGGCATCGCCCTTGCCGTTGGCGGATTTTGCCTTGGCGGCATTTTCGGCCTCGATATCGGCCAGAAACTGCTCGGAACCGGATTTGGCTATGGTTCCCAGGTTTTCCGCCAGTTCATCCGCGGTCATGCCCAGGCCCGTATCGGCAATGGTGATGGTTTTTGCGTCTTTGTCGAGTGAAATGCGTATTTCCAGCGGCAGTTCGGGCAGACGGGGACTTTCGCCCCGATTGATGCGAAAGCGCAGTTTGTCCAGCGCGTCCGAAGCGTTGGAAATAAGTTCACGCAAAAAAATTTCCCGGTTGGTATAGAGGGAGTTGGTCAGAATATGTAAAACCTTACGCACCTCTGCACGAAACTGGCGGGGTTTCCTATCAGCCTCTGCCATGACAAACCTCCTGAAAAGCGATATCCTTGCAGGTAATACCGCTTTTTGATTTTTCAAGGGGCGTGGCGGCTGCGAGGCAAAAAAATTGCAGCCCGGTGAAGCCTTTTGCCGTTGGACAAAAAAAGCCAAAGGGCAGAAAGTCACGTTTGGCAGTATGTTATGAACGTATCAATATTCATAATCACTTGCCTTTCTTTATTGGAAATAGTAAATCGCGGTAAGGATATCCAAGGAGGGCCTAATGGACGTCGTAATGCTTTCGCGTCTGCAATTCGCTGTGGCCGTGTTTTTTCATTTTGTTTTCGTGCCTCTCACGCTGGGCCTCTCGGTAATTATTGCCTGGATGGAAACCCGCTATGTGCGGACCGGGGACGAATTCTGGAAAAAACAGACCAAATTCTGGGGAAAACTTTTTGTCATTAACTTTACCTTGGGCGTGGTGACCGGGATTACGCTGGAATTCCAGTTCGGCACCAACTGGTCAAGGTATTCTGAATATGTGGGCGACATTTTCGGCTCGCTGCTTGCCATTGAGGCCACGGTGGCCTTTTTTCTCGAGTCCACGTTTCTGGCGGTCTGGCACTTCGGCTGGAACCGTGTGGGCAAAAAGCTGCACCTTGCATCCATTTGGCTTGTGGCTATCGCGGGCAATATTTCCGCGCTCTGGATCATTCTCGCCAACGGTTTCATGCAGAATCCCGTGGGTTACTACATCAACGAAGCCAACAATCGTGCCGAACTTTCAAGCTTTTATGATGTGGTCACCAATCCTTACGCCTGGGGCATGTACGCGCATACCGTCATAGCCTCGTGGGCGCTCGGCGGCTTCTTTGTGCTGGGCGTTTCGGCCTGGCATCTGCTGCGCAAGAGCAATACCGAATTTTTCAGCCGCTCTTTCAGGATGGTGGCGCCCTTTACCCTGATCTTTGTGCTGCTGCTGGCCCTTTCGGGCGACCAGCAGGGAAAGACTGTGGCAAAGTACCAGCCGGCCAAGCTGGCCGCCATGGAAGCGCACTGGGAAACACAGTCCAATGTGCCTTTCTATCTGCTGGTGTGGCCTGACCCGGAAAACGAAACCAATACCGTGCAGGCCATCGGCATTCCCGGTCTGCTGAGCTGGATCGCCTTTGACAACGTAAACGCCGAAGTAAAGGGCCTCAAGGCTTTTGCCAAGGAAGACCGGCCTCCGGTAATGCCCGTATTTCTGACATTCCGCACGATGGTGGCCCTGGCGGGCATATTCCTGGTGCTTTCGGCGTGGGCGTTTTTTCAGCGCAAGAAGGAAAATCCCAACCCGCTGCTGCTCAGGCTGCTGGTGTACAACATTCCCCTGCCCTACATCGGCCTGATGGTGGGCTGGGCCGTTACCGAAATCGGGCGCCAGCCCTGGATAGTCTATAATCTCATGCGCACCACAGATGCCGTTTCTCCCATACCGGCCGACAATGTGGTCATTTCGCTGGCGGCTTTTATCGGCGTATACTCGCTGCTCGGCATTCTGGACATCTATCTGCTGCGCAAATTTGCCATCAAGGGCCCGGACGCCCAGGAGGTGTAGCCATGCTGGAAACAACCTGGTTTGTGCTGTGGGCATTGTTGTGGGCCGTATACTTTATTCTGGACGGTTTTGACCTGGGCATGGGGTCTTTGTTGCCCTTTCTGGGTAAAGACGAAAACGAGCGCCGCATCATGTACAATGCCGCCGGGCCGTTCTGGGACGGCAATGAAGTGTGGCTTATTGCCGCCGGCGGCGTGACCTTTGCGGCGTTTCCCAAGGCGTATGCGGTCATGTTCAGCGCACTGTACGCGCCGCTGCTGCTTTTGCTCTTCGCCCTGATCTTCCGGGCGGTGTCTTTCGAGTTTCGCAGCAAGGTGGAGCACACCGCGTGGCGCAGCCTGTGGGACGGCGTGCACTTTGTCGCCAACCTCGTACCCTGCATCCTGCTGGGTGTGGCCTTTGCCAACCTGTTCATGGGCATTCCCGTGGACGCTCAGGGCGTGTACCACGGCAATCTTCTGGGGCTGCTCAATGTGTACGGTCTGGCGGGCGGAGTGTTTTTCCTCTGCATGTTCGTGCTGCACGGGGCCTTGTGGCTGTCCATAAAAAGCCGGGGCGAACTGCAGATCCGCGCGGTGGCGACGGCCAGCTTTGTGTGGCCCATCATGCTGGTGCTGCTGGTGGCCTTTCTTATCCTTACGGCGTTTTACACCAAGCTGTATGATAACTACCTGGCTATGCCCGCGCTGCTTGTCCTGCCGCTGGTGGCCCTTGCGGGCCTGATCGGCGCGCGCATCATGCTGCATGCGGGCAAGTTGTGGATGGCCTGGGGCTTCAGCGCCCTCTTCATTCTGGGCGTCACCTTCTTCGGCGTTATGGGCATGTATCCGGGCATGATCATTTCCTCCATTGACCCGGCCGCCACTGTAACGGCCTTTAACGGCGCTTCAAGCCAGCTTACGCTCAAGATCATGCTGGGCGTGGCGCTTGTGATGGTTCCCATCGTGCTGCTGTACCAGTTCTGGATGTACCGGCTGTTCTCCGCGCCGGTGCTGCCCAAGGATCTGGACGATGATCACGCCTATTAGAGCAGATTAACTTTGAGAATATACATTCTCAAAGTTTAAGGCACGCTCACTTCGGCGTTTAACCGCGCAGATAAACTGCGCTTACGCCTCCGTAGCGAACGTCTGCTCACGCAGCCGTCCGAGCAATTTAAAAGTTAAATTGCTCTAAGGCCGCTGCGCTGGAAACCGCCGCGGCGGCATCCGACGATTGAAACAAGGCCGCGCCCTTTGGGGCGCGGCCTTGTGCATTATAAAGAAAAAGAGGAAGGTTGGAACATGAGTATTTTGAAATGCTTTGTGGCCTTGATGGTTCAATCCAGCAGGTACGAACCGTTCCTTGCTCGCTGAGATGCCGGACTGAACCCCGGAAAATGGGAGCGCATGGGACGCAAAAGGCATGAGTGAGGAACGGTGTTGGCGGAGGAAATATGAAGAAGACAGCAATGACCTTGTGGCGTCGGATGCAGTCAGGACGGGCCGGGAAAGAATCCGGCTCTGTGACGGCAGTAAAGGCAAGAACCGGGAGATTGTGGCCGGCACTGGCCCTGTGTCTTGCCCTTGCCCTCTGCCTTGGCGCTTGCGCGCCGCGCGAACATCGGCCTCTGACATTTGAAGAACAGCAGGACCTTGAAGCCTACAGGCAGTGCAAACGCGAAGCCACATCGATGAATCCTGAATGGCGGGGCGACACGAGCTACTTTCCGTGGCGGGCCTACTTTGACATGTGCATGCGGCGTATGGGCGTGAGCAATGAGCGGATGCGGCATATGCGCATCTGGATATAGCGTGTTTCCGGCCTGTCATTCTGCCCGAAAATCGAGTTCGGCTGAATAAAGAGCAAGTCTGCACTCTCGCGTAACGTCAGGGCATGTGAGTTTTTTTCAAAGATCACAGGCCCTGATTATGCAAAGGTTTTAGGGGGAGGGGGCGTGGGGGAGGAGACCCTTTTTCAAAAGGGTCCCTCCCTCACAAACTATTTCAACCCATTCAACCTTCTCAGCCTTAGAGCAGATTAACTTTGAAAATGTACATTCTCAAAGTTTAAAACACGCTCGCTTCGGCGTTTAACCGCGCAAATAAATTGCGCTTACGCCTTCGCGGCGGGCGTCTGCTCGCGCAGCCGCCAGAGCAATTTCAAAGTGAAATTGCTCTAGTCATCGCCCACCTTGAGGGCCGCCAGAAATGCCTCCTGCGGCAGTTCCACGTTGCCCATGCGCTTCATGCGGCGTTTGCCTTCTTTCTGCTTTTCCAGCAGTTTGCGCTTACGGCTGATGTCGCCGCCGTAGCATTTGGCGGTCACGTCCTTGCGGAAGGCAGAGACAGTTTCGCGGGCAATGATTTTCTGGCCGATGGCCGCCTGAATGGCGACCTGGAAAAGCTGACGCGGGATGGTGCGCTTGAGCTTGAGGGCCAGCCCCCGGCCGTAGGTATAGGCGCGGTCGCGGTGTACAATGACGGCCAGGGCGTCAACGGGTTCGCCGTTGAGCATGATGTCCAGACGCACCAGATCTGAAGCGCGGTAGTCCAGCGGATGATAATCCATAGAAGCGTATCCGCGTGTGGCGGACTTGAGCCGGTCAAAGAAATCATAAACAATTTCGGCAAAGGGCAGTTCGTAGGTAACCACCACGCGATTGGCTGCAAGATAGTGCAGGTTTTTTTGCGTGCCGCGCTTTTCTTCGCAAAGCTTCATGACGTTGCCCACGTATTCGTTGGGCACATGAATATCCATGCTCACGTACGGCTCGTAAAGAGTATCTATTTTGGTGGGGTCGGGCAGGTGGCTGGGGTTGTCGATCTCCAGCGTTTTGCCGTCCATTGTTTCCACTTTGTAGACCACGGAAGGCGCGGTGGCGATAAGCCCCACCTCAAATTCACGTTCCAGGCGCTCCTGAATGATTTCCATATGCAGGAGGCCCAGAAAGCCGCAACGGAAGCCAAAGCCAAGAGCCTGCGATGTTTCCGGCTCGTAGGAAAAGGCGGCGTCGTTGAGCTGAAGTTTTTCCAGAGCAGCCTTGAGGTTTTCATAATCATCAGATTCAGTGGGATAAAGCCCACAGAAAACCATGGCCTTCACTTCCTTGAAGCCGGGAACTGCCGTATCGGCCGGGCGGTTGGCATGGGTGATGGTGTCGCCCACGCGGGCATCGCCCAGCTCCTTGATGGAGCCGCAGAGAAAACCCACTTCTCCGGCGAAAAGCTCTTTAACGTCGGTCGGCTCCGGTGAAAAAACGCCCAGGCGCAGCACTTCGTATTCCTTGTCGGTGCTCATGAGGCGCACGGTGTCGCCCTTGCGCACGCTGCCGTCCATAATGCGGAAAAGCACCACAACACCCTGGTAGCTGTCATACCAGGAGTCAAAAATAAGCGCCTTGAGCGGAGCCGCCCTGTCCCCTTTGGGGGCAGGCAGGTGGTGCACGATGGCTTCCAGCACGGCGTCCACGCCCATGCCTGTTTTGGCGGATACGGGGAGAGCCTGGGAGCAGTCAAGGCCGATGCTTTCTTCAATTTCAGCCTTGACGCGCTCAACCTCGGCACTGGGCAGGTCGATCTTGTTGAGCACGGGGATGACTTCGTGATCGTGATCCAGAGCCAGATAAACGTTTGCCAGTGTCTGTGCTTCCACGCCCTGGGTAGCGTCCACCACAAGAAGCGCGCCTTCGCAGGCAGCCAGCGAGCGCGAGACTTCATAATTGAAGTCCACGTGGCCGGGAGTGTCGATGAGATTCAGCTCATATTCCTGACCATCGGCGGCGATATAGGGAATGCGCACGGTCTGGGCCTTGATGGTGATGCCGCGTTCGCGCTCAAGGTCCATTCTGTCAAGATATTGCTGCCGTGCGTCACGCTGGCTAACCACCTGGGTAAGCTCAAGAATGCGGTCGGCCAGGGTTGATTTGCCGTGGTCGATATGGGCAATAATGCAGAAATTGCGTATATTTTCTTGCTTTACCATGTGTTTTCCTGCGTAAAATCTGGTTGCGTAGCAGCATTGTATAGCTAAGATTTGTCATGAAGTCCATGCAAAGGCCAGTGGTTTCCCGGCGTGCCACTCAGGGACAAGGGAACAGCGATGGCCCTTGCGGGGCTGCTGTGGTCCGCGTTTGCACCCACGGTCCGGCCTGTTACGGTGTTCTGTAGCCACGTTTTGCTGTGGGTGTGGGGATTGCTTGATGGGCGCGGTTGCGGAAAAACCGTTGCCGCTGAGAGGGCTGAAGCGGTGGAGAGTTGTTGTCGCCGGTAATGTTGCCGCGGCGCTCCTCCGTTGCTTGAGGTCACGGAACGTATACCTGGGCTGGCAGCGCAGCGCTGGGGACGACGGTAGGCGCAGGGGCGTGCGTGTTGGCCTGTTCCCGCGTCAAAGGGGCCGCGTAAGGTATAAAAAATAAAAAAAGGCCGCGTGGCGCTTGCGCACCTCGCGGCCTTGTAGACTGAACAATAGAGCATGTAACACTTGAAATGCTCACTTGAGGCAGGCAAAGCCTGCCTGCTCGCATTTCGGGGCAAGAATTTTTCTGAAAATCCTTGCAGAGCAGTTAACTTATTTCATTCGTAAACTGTTCTAGAGCAATTTCACTTTGAAATTGCTCTAGCGGCTACGTGAGCAGTCGCCCGCCGCAAAGATGCAAGCGCAATTTACTTGCGCGGTTAAGCATCGAAGCGAGCGTGACTTAAACTTTGAGAATGTACATTCTCAAAATTAATCTGCTCTAGTGGTCAGCGCAGTTGGGCCATTTGCAGGCGGATCAAAGCCCGGTGCAAGGCCGCTTCGGCGCGGGCTACATCGGTCTGCTCGACATGGTCGGCAATGCGCCTTTCAGCGCGTTCCTTGGCGGCCATGGCTCTTGCGGTGTCTATATCCTGCGCCATTTCGGCGGATTCGGCCAGCACGGTGAGCACATCATTATTTACGTCGGCAAAGCCGCCGGAGATAAAAACATGCCCTTCCTTGCCGTCCGGCGTCTTGTAACGCAGGCCACCAGTCTTGAGAGCGGAGAGCAGGGAGACGTGCTTGGGCAGCACGCCGAATTCGCCTTCAATTCCGGGGCAGACGGCCATTTCAACTTCGCCGCTGACTACGGTTTTGTCCGGCGTCACCACTTCCAGTTGCAGTGTGCCCATAGGTACTCCTTCGCTCCTGTATGCCAGCTATGGCTGTCATGCGGCCTTGCCGCGTGGCCGGCCGCATGACAGGCGTTGCGGTCAACGCTCTTAGTTTTCTTCCTGCAGCTTGCGCTGCTCGTACTTGGCCACGGCCTGTTCGATACCGCCCAGCATGTAGAAGTCGCCTTCCGCCATGTGGTCATAGGCGCCGTCCAGAATGCCCTTGAAGCCCTTGATGGTGTCTTCAAGGTTCACGTACTGGCCGGGGGTGCCGGTAAAGGTTTCGGCCACGTGGAAGGGCTGGGACAGGAAGCGCTGGATGCGGCGCGCGCGCGCCACGGTGAGCTTGTCTTCGTCCGACAGTTCGTCCATGCCGAGAATGGCGATGATGTCCTGCAGTTCTTTGTACTTCTGCAGCACCATCTGCACACGCCGGGCCACCGCGTAGTGTTCTTCGCCAACCACGTCGGGGGCGAGAATGCGCGAGGTGGAGTCCAGCGGGTCCACGGCAGGGTAGATGCCCAGTTCCGCGATCTGACGGGAAAGCACGAGCGTTCCATCAAGGTGCGAGAACGTGGTGGCCGGGGCCGGGTCAGTCAAGTCGTCAGCGGGCACGTAAACGGCCTGCACGGACGTGATGGAGCCGGTATTGGTAGACGTGATGCGTTCCTGCAGCGAACCGAGGTCCGTGCCGAGGGTGGGCTGGTAGCCCACGGCCGAAGGCATGCGGCCCAGAAGGGCGGACACTTCGGAACCGGCCTGGGTAAAGCGGAATATGTTGTCGATGAAGAGGAGCACGTCCTGGTGCTCTTCATCACGGAAGTATTCCGCGCAGGCCAGAGCGGTAAGGGCCACGCGCGCGCGCGCTCCCGGAGGCTCGTTCATCTGCCCGTACACAAGGGTGGCGCGTTCCAGAACGCCCGCATCCTTGAGTTCGTGATAAAGGTCATTGCCTTCACGGGTGCGTTCGCCCACGCCCGCGAAAACCGAAGAGCCGCCGTGCTGCTTGGCGATGTTGTTGATCATCTCCATCAGAATAACGGTCTTGCCCACGCCGGCGCCGCCGAAGAGGCCCATCTTGCCGCCCTTGGGGAAGGGAACAAGCAGGTCCACGACCTTGATGCCGGTTTCCAGCAGTTCGACCTTGGTGTTCTGGTCGGTAAAGGCCGGAGCCGGGCGGTGAATGGGATAGTATTTTTCAGCGTTAATGGGTCCCAGTTCGTCCACGGGGCGGCCGATAACGTTGAGAATACGGCCCACGGAGGGTTTGCCCACAGGCACCATGATGGGCTGGCCGGTATCAACCGCGTCCATGCCGCGCACCAGACCTTCGGTGGCGTCCATTGCGATGGTGCGTACAACGTTGTCGCCCAGGTGCTGTGCCACTTCACAGATCAGTTCCGGGGCGTCGGTGTTGTTCGGGTTTTTGATCTCCAGGGCGGTGAAGATATTCGGCAGGTTGCCGTCGCTGAACTCAACGTCCACGACAGCGCCGATAACCTGGACGATTTTACCGATGTTTTTGCTCATTAGTTGGCTCCTTAACCCTTCAGCGCTTCAGCGCCGCCGACGATGTCGATGAGTTCGCTGGTGATGGAAGCCTGCCGCGTCTTGTTATAGAGCAGGGTCAGCATGTTGATCATTTCGTTACAGTTACGCGTGGCGTTGTCCATGGCAGCCATGCGGGCCGCATGTTCGCTGGCCGAAGTGTCCAGCATGCCTCGGTAGACCTGTACCTTGACGTAGCGGGGCAGAAGCTCCGCCAACAGCTTTTCTTCCTGCGGTTCATATACGTATTCGCAGCGCGGTTCTCCGGCTTCTTCGGCGATTTCCTCAGCCTCAGGCGTTTTGAGGGGCAAAAGGCAGAGGCTGCGCGGGGGCTGCTGCCCCATGGACACAAACTCGCCGTAGATCAGCCACACTTCGTCAAGGGCAAACGTTTCGTAGCCATGAATGACTTCCTTGGCTATGGAGTTCGCCAGGGCAAAATCTATGCTGCCCATGCGGTCAGCGTAGGCTTGCGTGATCTTGTAGCCGCACGACTTCGCGGCGTCGCGGCCTTTTTTGCCCATGCAGACAAAGCTTACCTCAAGACCTTCCGCGGTTTTCTCCCGGGCCAGCTTGAGCGCAGCGGCAATAATATTGCCGTTGAAGCTCCCGCAAAGGCCGCGGTCCGAGGTCACCAGCACAATGGCGCAATGCTTCTTTTCCTCATGCTCGGCCAGCAGGGGGTGGGCTGTGCCCTCCACCTTGCTCGACAGTTCGGCGAGCACGTCGCGGTATTTGGCCGCGTACGGTCTGAAGCGCTCGATGCGGGCCTGGGCGCCGCGCAGTTTCGCCGAGGCCACCATGTTCATGGCCTTGGTGATCTGCTTGGTCTTACCGACCCCCACGATCTTCATTTTTACGTCTTTGAGTGAAGGCATGCTTTTCTCCCGGATATTGGGGGCCCCTAGGCCGTCCAGCCCTGCTTGAAGGCGGCAATAGCCTCGGTAAGCGCTTTTTCCACAGCCTCGTCAATGACTTTCTTTTCTTTAATGGCGTCCAGCACGTCCTTCCTGGTGTCGCGCAGGAAGGTAAGCAGGGCGGCTTCAAAACGGCGGATGTCTTCCACCGGTACGTCATCCATGTGGCCGCGGGTGGCGGCGTAGATGGAGGCGACCTGTTCATTGGAAGGCATGGGCTGGTACTGGGGCTGCTTGAGCAGTTCCACCAGACGCGCGCCACGGTCGAGCTTGGCTTTGGTACCCTTGTCGAGGTCCGAACCGAACTGGGCAAAGGCCGCCAGTTCACGGTACTGGGCAAGGTCCAGACGCATGGTGCCCGCCACCTGCTTCATGGCCTTGATCTGGGCCGCGCCGCCAACGCGGGACACGGAAAGGCCCACGTTAATGGCCGGACGCACACCGGCGTTGAAGAGGTTGGGCTCAAGGTACACCTGACCGTCAGTGATGGAGATCACGTTGGTGGGGATGTACGCGGACACGTCGCCTGCCTGGGTTTCAATGATGGGCAGAGCCGTCAGGGAACCCGCGCCCAGGCTGTCGTTTACCTTGGCCGCGCGTTCGAGCAGGCGCGAGTGCAGGTAAAAGACGTCGCCGGGGAAGGCTTCACGTCCCGGAGGACGGCGGAGCAGCAGCGACATCTGGCGATAAGCCACGGCCTGCTTGGAAAGGTCATCATAAATGATGAGGGCGTGCTTGCCGCTGTCGCGGTAGTATTCCGCCATGGTGCAGCCCGTGTAGGCCGAGATGTACTGCAGCGGCGCGGGATCGGACGCGGTGGCGGAAATGATGGTGGTGTACTCGAGCGCGCCGTAGCGACGCAGCGTATCGGCCACCAGGGCCACCGAAGATTTCTTCTGGCCGATAGCCACGTAGAAGCAGTGGATGCCCGTTTCTTTCTGCGCCAGGATGGCGTCAATACAAACGGCGGTTTTGCCGGTCTGGCGGTCGCCGATGATCAGTTCGCGCTGACCGCGGCCAATAGGTGTCATGGCGTCAATGGCTTTCAGGCCCGTGGGCATGGGCTCATGCACGCTTTTGCGGGCAATGATGCCGGGAGCCTTGATTTCCACCGGGCGCACTTCTGCGGCATCGATGGGGCCGAGGCCGTCGATGGGCTCACCCAGGGGGTTGAGCACACGGCCCATAACGCCGTCGCCAACAGGCACGGAGAAGATCTTGCCGGTACGCTTGACCGGGTCGCCTTCTTTAATGCCCACATCCGAACCGAGCAGAGCGACACCCACGTTGTCCTCTTCAAGGTTGAGCACCATGCCCATGATACCGCCGGGGAATTCCAGCAGTTCCATCGACATGGCGTTCTGCACGCCGTAGACGCGGGCGATGCCGTCACCGACATAAAGCACTGTGCCGGTTTCGCTCATTTCTACGCGCTGCTCGTAGTTCTGGATTTGATCCTCAATGATCTTGCTTATCTCTTCCGCTTTGATCTGCATGTGCTATTCACCCCTCTTGAAAGTCTCCCGAAGGATACCCAATTGCGCGCGCAGACTTGCGTCCAGCACCCGGTCACCCATTTTGAGCACCATCCCCCCCAGTATGTCTTTGTCGACGGCAAAGGTAAGCTCAAGGGCTGTGCCGGTTTTCTTTTCCAGCGCTTCTTTGAGTTTGGCCTTTTTGTCGGCAGAAAGTTTTACTGCGGTGACGAGTTCGCCCCGGACAATGCCCTTGGCTTCGTCAAGCAGCTTGCCATACCAGGCGGAAATTTCGCGCAGAAAGGCGAGCCTTTCTTTGTCTGCCAGCAAAAAGCAGAAGCTGCGCATCGTCTGGTCGGCCTTGAGCTTGCCCAGCAGTTTGTCAAGAACCGCCTTTTTTTCTTCCACGCCGATCACGGGACTTTTAAGGGTCATGTCAAGTCCGGGCGCGGCGGCAAGCGCTTCGCCGAGAGCGGCAAGGCATTCACCGCGCGAGCTCAGGGCGTTGTCCCCATCCTTCTTGCCCAACGCAAAGATGGCGTTGGCGTACCTGCGTGCAACCACGGTGTCGATCAATGGAGCACCACCTTTTTAAGGGAGTTGGCGATAAGCGTGTCGTGGGCCTCGGCATTGAGCTTTCCGCTCAGGGCCTTTTCGGCGGCGTCCACGATTTCGTCGGCAATGACGGCGCGCACTTCGGCAAGTACCGTGCGGCCTTCATTTTCAGCGGTCATGCGCGCCTGCTCCACAATTTGCGCCGCCTGACGGTGCGCCTCTTCCACAATGCCCGCTTTCAGGTTTTCGGCCTGTTTGCGGCTTTCGGCCAGAATGGCTTCGCGCTCTTCGTTGAGGCGGGCAATGCGCGACTCAACAGCGGCCAACTGTTCCTTGGCCCTGGCGCGACGTTCTTCCAGGCTGTCCAGTGCTCCTCCGATGGTCTCGCGGCGATTCCTGAAGAAGCGCTTGGCAAGCCCGCCGACAAAGTACCAGAGGATGCCCGCAAAGATCACGAAGTTGAGCACGCGCCAGCCGAAGTCGCCCCAGCGCGGCGCCTCATGCCCTTCGGAAGCGAGCGCTCCCACAGGTATGAGAACAATCGCGGCAAAGGCTAGAACGAGCGGCAGGATATAACCCGCGTGTTTCCATTTGCTCAAAGCCCACCCCCTCTGTTCGAGAATATGCAATAGCGTAGACTGTGCCTAAAGAAACCGAATCGCCCGGGGGCGTTCGGCAGGTACCGAAAAAAGCGCGAAAAACTAGCCCTTGATGAGCTTTGCGGCCAGGCGCGAAGAAAAGTCGCTCACCTGATTGCGCAGATCGTCAAGGGTCTTGGCGGCCTGTTCCCGCAATGCTTCGCGGGTTTCGGCAATAATGTCGCGGGCGTTTTTCTGGGCTTCGCCCACAAGGGCCTGCTGCTGCTCCAGCCCTGCGGCGCGGCCTTCCTCACGGGTAAGGCCGGCGTCCTGGCGGGCGCGGGTCAGTTCAGCCTCGTAGGCGGTCAGGCGTTCAGCCGCCTGATACTCAAAGGACTCGGCCTCTTCGGCCATGCCGTCCATGATGCCGTTGCGCTTTTTGATGATATCGCGGATGGGGCGGATAAGGAGGATGTTGAGCACATAGATGGCGATCAGAAAGTTCACCAGCTGAAAGGCCATTGTGATGTTAAGGTCCAGCATGCCGCATCCTCCCGAATGATGACGGATTGAAGGAATGAAAAAAACATTAAGCCCTTGCAACATATCTGCTTGGGCATGTTCTGTCAAAGGGTATTGGTGACAAATTTCGCAAACTCCAGAATTTTTTTTAAAATATATATAAAATACAGCGTGTTAAAAAACAGGTCATTATGGCCCATTGGGGCGTTTGCGCGTGTGGGCAGGGCGGCAGGCCACAGGCCGCAGGGGCGGGTGAGCCAGCCGATGACGCCAGGAAAGGCGCATTTCACTGTTCAGGCGCATGGCTGCTCATGAAAGAAAACACTTGCGGTAAATAGCGATATAAATCAAACTGATTGGTTGATCAGACAAGTATCCATTGCCCCTGGCGGAATCCTTGTGCCCCGAGCCAGTCCGCAGCCTCATCGGCCGCG
>NZ_JBAIYW010000114.1:0-13985 GCF_036763055.1 Desulfovibrio sp. 1214_IL3152
TCCCCACCCTTGGCCTCATCTTCCGGAGCGGCCGCCAGCCGCGCATAATGGCCGGTAGCCAGTGCCTGCGCGCCCAAATTCACGGCGGCATCAAACAAAGCGCCGAATTTTATGGCGCGATTGCACAGTGCGCAGGGATTGGGCGTACGCCCCGCCGCATACGCAGCGGCAAAGGGGGCCAGAACCTCACGCTCAAAAACAGGTCTGAGATCCGCCACATGCAGGGGCACGCCAAGGATCGCGCAGGCCGCAGCAAGGCCGGGCAGCGGTTCTGGGGCGGCGTCAGGCAGAAAAAGGCCGTGCAGCGCCAACACCCTGTGTCCTGCCTGTTGCAACATGACAAGAGCGCAAAGACTGTCCACGCCGCCGCTCACGGCCACGGCCACGGTGCCGGAGAAAATGCTGTTGCCGGTAGACATACCACGGTCTCTGCCGCCGCAATCCACAGTTTTCATCATTGCCGAGGGGACAAAGGCGGGCTTTTGGCGTTCGGGACGCCAGTAATTTTTGAGGGGGCAAACAATGGCTTGGGGGCGGATTTGCCGTGCAAAACAGCCCCTCAGGCCCCAAAAACTGCATGCACCGGAGAATATCAGCCTTGAAAGATATACTTTCAAAGCGGGATAGCATTCACCGCTTCGCCTGGCAGCATAAGCAAGCAGTGCTGCTATGCATCCCAAGCGCTTACGGGCAGGCGCTGAAGCTGCACGTACGCCTTTCCGCCCTATGCTTACGCCTCCGTAGCGAACGTCTGCTCACGCAGCCGCCAGAGCAATTTCAAAGTGAAAATGTTCTAGAGCAGATTAACTTTGAGAATATACATTCTCAAAGTTTAAGGCACGCTCACTTCGGCGTTTAACCGCACAGATAAACTGCGCTTACGCCTCCGTAGCGAACGTCTGCTCACGCAGCCGCCAGAGCAATTTAAAAGTTAAAATGCTCTAAAGAATCTGGTTCAGGAACTGGCGCAACCGCGGATGGCGGGGTGTGGTAAACAGGGTTTCCGGCCTGCCCTGTTCAACGATCTGTCCCTGATCCATAAAGATAAGACGGTCGGCCACGGTACGGGCAAAGCCCATTTCGTGGGTAACACAGACCATTGTCATGCCCTCTTCAGCCAGCTTGACCATAACGTCCAGCACTTCGCCCACCATTTCAGGGTCAAGGGCGGAAGTCGGTTCGTCAAAAAGCATGATGTCGGGCTGCATGGCCAGCGCGCGGGCAATAGCCACACGCTGCTGCTGCCCACCGGAAAGCATGGCCGGATAGACATTGGCCTTGTCGCTGATGCCCACTTTTTTCAGCAAACCCAATGCGCGGGATTCAGCCTCTTCGCGCGAGAGCTTGCGCAGCTTGATGGGGGCAAGGGTCAGGTTTTCCAACACGGTCTTGTGCGGAAAAAGGTTGAACTGCTGAAAAACCATGCCCAGATTCTGGCGCACCAGGTTGATATCGTTGTCCGGGCTCATGATATTCTGCCCCTTGACCACAATACTGCCCTGATCGATTTCTTCCAGACGGTTTATGGAACGCAGCAGGGTTGATTTACCCGAACCGGAGGGACCGATAATGACCACCCGTTCGCCGGAGGCCACGTCCAGGCTCACGTCCTGCAAGGCGGGCAAAGAACCAAAATATTTCCACACATTACTGATAGCAATGATGGGCGCAGGCGCGTCCTGCGTGGCGGCGGTGCTACTTTCCGTCATAATAGTTCAGCCTGGCTTCCATGATGCTCACGGTTTTGGAAAGAATAAGAGTGATGACAAGATATATGAGTGCCACCACAGTATACGTCTCAAAATAGAGATAGGTTGTGCCCACAAAGCTTCTGGCGCGCTGCATGATGTCCGGCACAGCCATGATGGATACCAGGGAGGTGTCTTTGAGCATGGCGATGCATTCATTGCCCACGGGCGGCAGAATGGTGCGCATGGCCTGCGGCAGAACCACATAGCGCATGGTCTGAAAGCCGTTGAAGCCCAGCGAACGCGCAGCCTCGCTCTGCCCCTTGCTGATGGCGGTGATGCCCGCGCGGAAAACCTCGCCCATATACGCGCCGTAGCAAAAACTGATAGCCACCACGGCGGAGGTAACGCCGCTGACCTGCACAAAACGCGAAAGCGCGTAGTAGATGTAAAAAATCTGCACCAGCAAAGGAATGCCGCGAATCACCTCCACATAGGTGGAGGCGACAAGATTGATCAGGCGATTGTTTGAAATACGCCCGAGGCCGGTGAGCAGGCCAAGAGGCACGGCACAGCAGATGGAAAGAACGGTGATCTTGAAGGTGATAAGAACGCCGTCCGGCAGATAGAGCAAAATGCGCAAATAGGGTTCAGGCCAGAGCAGGCACAGGGCAAACAAGGTGGAAACGGCCCCGACAAGGGCGATGGACCAGGCATTGATGAGCCGCCATTCTCGCGGGTCAGGGATGGAGGCCCCCTCCGTGACCATAATGATGTTGCCCTTGCTTCCGTCTTTTTTATCGTGCATCACAATCCTTCAGATCAATACGGCTGCGGAGTCCGGGCCATACGGCCCGGACTCCCATGAAACCATAATGGCTGGTCCGGTCCAGAGCTTTTTTTCCCTTGAGTATATGCATGCTCAAGGTATCTGACGCTCACGAAGGCGCTGAACGGCGCAGCTTTTGCGCGCCCTGTCCATCGTGGCGGGCGTCTGCTCGCGCAGTCGCCAGACAATTCCAGGGGGAAACTGCTCTACTCGGCCTTGCCCATCCACTTTTCAAGCAGTTGGGCCTCAACGCCCGACGCCTTGACTGCCTTGATACCCTTGTTGAGCTTTTCCACCAGGTCCTTGCGGCCCTTGCGAACGGTAAAGCCGTAGTATTCCTTTTCGGCGGTCTTGAACGAAAGATTCAGCTTGCCGGCGGTATCGGACTTCTTGTTGGCATAGTACATGGCAACGGGCTCGTCGCAGATCACGGCGTCAATGCGGCCGCCGAGCATGTCCTGAATTGCCAGACCCACGTCGTCATATTCCTTGAGATCCACAGCCACGCCGGACTTGCGGAGCACAAAGACGCCCGTGGTTCCGATCTGGCCGCCCACTTTCTTGCCCTTGAGGTCTTCAAGGCTCTTTATGCTCTGCCCTGCGGGGAGCACCACGGCCTGAGCCACTTCATAATAGGGGTCGGAAAAATCAAACTGCTTCTGGCGCTCGGGCGTGATGGTGGTGGCGGCAGCGACAATGTCATACTGGCCGGTGGCTACGCCGCCGAAAATGCCGTCCCATGCGATATTGCGCACGTCCACCTCAAAGCCGGCGGCCTTGCCCACTTCAGTGATGAAGTCCACGTCAAAACCGACGGGCTGCTTGTTTTCGTCAAGGAGCTCCATAGGCGGCCAGGTGCAGTCGGTAGCCACAACATATTTTTCAGCGGCCAAAGCCTGACCGCAAAACATGGTCAGAACCAGCAGGGCGAAAGCAAAACGACGTATCATGAAACCTCCTTCATGCGACGGACACGGCCATACTGCCGGCAGCGTCCCCTGTGGGCTAGTTGGATTTGCCCATCCACTTTTCAATAATTCTGGCTTCCTCACCGGACGCCTTTACTTCTCTGATGCCTTTATTGAGCTTTTCCACCAGGTCCTTGCGGCCCTTGCGCACGGTAAAGCCGTAGTATTCCTTTTCATCGGTCTTGTACGAAATATTCAGCTTTCCAGCGGTGTCGGCTTTTTTGTTGACATAGTACATGGCAACGGGATCATCGCAGACCACCGCATCGATGCGGCCGTTGACCAGATCCTGGATCGCCAGGCCTACATCGTCATATTCTTTGATGTCCGCGCCCACATCGGCCTTACGGGTCACAAAAATGCCGGTAGTGCCTATCTGGCCGCCCACCTTTTTGCCCTTGAGGTCGGCCAGGCTCTTTATGCTCTGCCCTTCGGGCAGCACCACGGCCTGCACAACCTCATAGTAAGGGTCGGTGAAGTCAAACTGTTTCTGGCGTTCGGGCGTAATGGTGACGGAAGAAGCCACGATATCATACTGCCCGGTGGCTACGCCGCCGAAAATCCCGTCCCAGGCCACGTTGCGGATGTCCATGTCAAGACCCGCGGCCTTGCCCACAGCCCGCAGGTAGTCGCTGGAGTAACCTTCGGGTTTCTTGTTTGCATCGAGCATTTCCATGGGCGGCCAGGTACAGTCGCTGGCAACCACGATTTTTTCAGCGGCCGCAGCAGAGCTGCACATAAGAACAAAACCAATGAAGGCGAATGTCATTCGGCGAAGCATGGGACCTCCTTAAATGGTTTCCGTCAAAGCCCGCCGCCCACAGCGCCAGTGGAAAAGCCTGCCCCGCGATCTGCCCCGTGGCGGCAAGGCCACGGCTGAACTTTTCGCCGGAGTGCGCAATACCCCCTGAACGGGGCGGGAACCAAAAGAAAGCGTGATCATCTTTAGCTTCGGGCGCGCCCCGCGTCAAGCGCCAACGCCGCCGGAACACACCATATGCGGAACATCTTTTACCAGGCGTTGCCGGGCGTGGATTCTTCGCCATCATCGGCATCATCGGCATCGTCTGCGGAAAAGGCATCGCCGCCCCTGCCATAGCCGTTATCGCCTTGAGGCGCACGGCCGGGGGCCTGCACCAGCGTTGCATGAGAAGCGTTTTTGCCTGCAAGGTCTCCGGTGTCGCCTTCCATATCATCGCGATCATCACGCAGAGCCTGTTGCAAAAACCAGTCTTCACGGATACGCCATGAAGCCGCGGCCGTATATGCCGGAGAGGAGTAACCCACAGAAAGCACAAGGGTGCGCCTGGCGTGCTCCTGAAGGCGGATAAGCAGAGGTGTAAAATCAGCATCTCCGGAAAGTATAATGAATTCATCAAACTTTGTAGAGTGCGAAAGATCATCCATGCAGTCCATAACAAGATGAATATCAGTGCTTGTCTTGCCGCGGGATGTAAGGGGCGGACAATCCACAACCTGAAAGGCGCTGCGGATGAAAGAGTTGCGAAACTCCTGATAACGCTGCGGATTGAGATAGCACATGCGTTTCAGGATGCGGCGGCGCACGCCTTCGCCGTAAAGGATGCGCAGGGCGTGATTCTCTATCCAGCGTACCCAGCGGTACGGCGCGGCGCCGAAGGCACGGGCCGCCTCAGGGTCAATTTCAAGAAAACGGGTAAAAATGTTGTCAAAATCGACATAAAGAGCGCTGTAAACCTCATCAAATCCTGTAAATCGTGCCATAGTATCCTCATAATAAGATAACGAACTATCTCAGTATATTTTGCATGCCGACGCATGGCAAGGTTTTTGCCGCACTTGAACAAACAGAAGGCGCGGGATATAAAAGCGTCTTATCTCAGATAGATATTTTTCTGTAACAATGCTCGGGAGGCGCTGTGCAAACTCTGCTGGAATATGGCAAAAACCAGATAACCGCCTTGCGTGCCGCCTTGGCGGCATTTCGACAGATGCCGCCCGCCGAGCGCTGGTTCTCCTGCCTTTTCTGGTCATTCTGGGCCTCGCTTGCCGCATTTCCCTCGGGCTATGCCATTCGCGACATCATGCCCGTGGTTTGCCTGATCTTTCTCATCCAGTATTACCGCTGCAACTGGCAAAACAGCGTCTTGCGCAGACTGGGAGCCTGGCCGCTCTTTGTCTGCCTTGGGCTTATGGTCATTATCGGCGTGGTTTTTTCGCAAAACCCCGGTGCGTCTTTTCTGCACGCCGGTTCCGGCCTCAACAAGGGCTTTATTCTGCCCTTCATCGCCATGGAGTGCGTCCGTAACGAAAAAGACCTGCGCCGCCTGGTCTGGGCCAGCGTGCTGGCCGTTTTCTGGCAGGGCCTGGACGGTGTGTGGCAGGCACAGACCGGCAGGGATTTTCTCATGGGCTACCCGCTCAGCAACGGGCGTCTGACAGGCAGTTTTGACGATTACGAGGTAGGCAACTACATTGCCCTCGCCCTCATACCGGCATTCGGCATCTGGTTTATACTGCGCCAGTTTTTTTCACGACTGCCGTCACTGTTGCTGAGCATGGCCGTTCTCTGGCCGGCCTTTTTCCTGCTGGCCGGCGCGGGCAGCCGCAGTGGCGCGCTGGCTATTGCCGCCGTCATGGGCCTGTGGCTGTTTCTGACAGGAACTTCTTCGGTTCGCTGGAAAGGGGCGCTTCTTGCCGCAGCCGGCCTGCTTCTGATTCTTGTGGCGCAGGGTCGCGCACGTCTGGACGCTGTTGTGGAAGACGGCCGCTGGAGCCTGTGGAAGCTCGGCTGGCGCGTTTTTCTGGAACACCCCTGGTTCGGGGCCGGGGCCGGGCAATATAATTCCGCCTTCCGCAGTCTGGGCCTTACCCCGGAAAAAGACCTCATCACCATCAGCCATCCGCACAATCTTTATCTGGACATGCTGTATGCGCACGGGCTTGTGGGCTTTGCCCTGGGCATGATCTTTCTGCTGGGTTTTTCCTGGTGGGGCTATGCGCGCATCAGGCCGCGCCTGCAGGCCGAACGCGCCCTCAAGCAAAGGGGCATTTACTGGCACATGACTGCCTGCTTTTGGGCAGGTTTTGTAGCCTGGCTTTTTAACGGCATTTTCGGCCACGATTTTTACCGGGTCTGGTGGCTGGCCCTGGCCATGTGCCATCTGGGCGTCATGATCGGCGCGGTCATCAACGGGCCGCCATGTAGTGAGACGGCTGATGCTGCGGGGGCTGAAAGCGCGTCTGACAACCCTTCCGCAACGGCGGAAATGGCGGAGAGCAAAACGGACGGGGCATAACGCGCCTTCCGGCAGCCAGCAGCCAAAAAAATGCGCGGATCATATTTTTATCCGAGCCGGAACACGAAGCCTTCTGTTCCGCACACGCTCCGAAAAAACATCGTCAGGACACGTACCCGACACGAGCACTCTGCCGCCTGCACAAAATGCATGGCCTGCAAGGCCGCAGCATGCCGGCAAAGAACGGCAGAAAACCTGAATCGTCAGGACGGCGCGGGTAAACCGTACACTCTTTCACGGCGCGTGTAAGCCCCCAAAGTGCGACTTTCCGCGCTCTGCCCACGCCGCCACGCCCAAGCGCGCAGACATCCGACACAGCTGGCCGGACAAAAGGTTTGCAATGACAGCCAACGGATTGCCGCGGCAACCGGATATTTCATGCAATCCATCCACAAAAATGCACAGCGCCTGTCACGCTCCCGGACAGCGCAACCATCGCGCGCGATCCCACAGCGTGCGTATTCCCATAGCGCCAGCCCCTTTGTGGCGGGTGCCTGTCGGCGCAGCCGTCAGAACAAATTCAGGATAGCATTGCCCTAGCTGTAGAGTGTCGTCACGAGCGCCTTTCCCGGTATCTCTGCGTCGAACTTCGCCTTTTATTCCGGTCGAGTACCATAAGAGTACACTCCCTGCATAAAAGGCTCGTTCTCCTTGATATACCAAGGAAATTCATCTCGTGACGACACTGCCTAAAGGCACGCGCCCAGAGCAAGATTTTTTCTTTTGTCGGCCTTTTTGCCTGGATCTGCTCCTGGTGCGATCGGGCGCGCTCACAGCATTGCCACAGCCCTCAACACCGGAACTTCAGCCAGGCGTTTTGCCATAAAAGCTGCTGTCAGGCCGCAAAGCGCCGCTCCGCAGCGCCCGCCGGTCTCCAAATCGGTCATGGCAGGCCCGATCGCCCATACCCGGCCAGCGGTCACAACAGGCCAAACGCCCATGCCCGCCCTGTTCGCGCCGAAGGGACACGGTGTAGCGTGTTCCTTCGCCAGCCTGCTCCACCCATTTCACTGCCCTCATGGCAGACTTTTGCCCGACAAAAACGCTACCCCCTCCCAATGGACGGGATGAATATCACTTGCAGCCAATTTTTTGCCGCTTGCACGTACCTGCCTAAAAAAAATTATATTTTTTTTAACCCCATCTTGTGAAAAAAATCTTCAATTGTAACGGCGTTACAATCCGCTAGGCTCCGTAAAAAATATCAAATTTTTGCAATATTGATATTTTTTTCACAGCTATGACTGAAAGCACAAACAAGATCCTGCCTCTTGACGGTTATTTAAAATCTCTTTACGCATGTATCATGGCAAAGTGTTAACTTTTCATTTTACTGTTTTATGCATTATGGAGGCTGGATCATGTCTCAGGAACGGATCACGACACTGTTGAATGAAAATCGCAGCTATCTTCCACCAGAGCACGGCAAAACGTCGGCCTGGGTTTGCGGTCCGGAAGAGTATAATGCACTATGCCGCCGCGCCCTGGAAGACCCCAACGACTTTTGGGGAGCGCGAGCATCGCAGTTGATCCATTGGTTCAAACGCTGGGACAAAGTACTGGAAGCTGACGAAGCAAACCATAAGTACCAGTGGTTTACCGGTGGAAAACTCAACGCTTCCTTTAACTGCATCGACAGACACCTTATTTCGGGCAGACGCAATAAGGCCGCCCTGATCTGGCAAGGTGAAAAAGAAACTGATGTGCGCTGCTACACCTATCAGATGCTTTATACAGAAGTCTGCCGGGTAGCCCACGCCATGAGTTCACTGCGCATACGCAAGGGCGACCATGTTGCCCTGTATATGCCGATGATACCGGAGCTTTTTATCGCCATGCTGGCCTGCGCCCGCATAGGCGCCATACACACGGCCATCTTTTCCGGCTATGCGGAAGGCGGCGTGCGCAGCCGCATCCAGGGCTGCAAGGCCCGCGTGGTCATCACGGCCGATGCAGCCGTGCGCGGCGGCAAATTCAAGCCTCTCAAGGCCAACCTTGACCCCATTCTGGAAAAATGCCCCTCTGTGGCCCATGTGGTGGTGGTCAGGCATGCCGGGCTTGAAAACGTCAATATGCAGCGGAACCGCGATATCTGGTGGCACGACCTTATTGACGACTTCACCCTTAACCCCGACTTTCCCTGCGAACCGATGGATTCCAACGATACGCTCTTTCTGCTGCACACCAGCGGCAGTACGGGCAAGCCCACAGGGGTGATGCATTCCACGGGCGGTTATCTGACCTATGCGGCCCACACCACGCAGTGGTGCTTCGACATGCGCGATGACGATGTTTACTGGTGCACTGCCGATGCGGGATGGATCACCGGTCACACTTACGGCGTTTACGGCCCGCTGGCTCTGGGGGCCACCACGCTCATGTTCGAGGGCATACCCACCTGGCCCTATCCGGACAGATACTGGCGCATTGTGGAAAACTTCCGGGTCAACATCCTCTACACAGCGCCCACGGTCATCCGCTCACTCATGCGTATGAACGAGGCATGGACAGAGCGCTATGACCTGCGCAGCCTGCGCATCCTGGGCAGCGTGGGCGAACCCATCAACCCAGAAGCATGGCACTGGTACCACAAGCACATCGGCGGCAGCGAGCTGCCCATTGTGGATACGTGGTGGCAGACGGAAACCGGCGGAGCCATGATCTCCCCCATGCCCTACGCCACAAAGCTCAAGCCCGGCTCGGCCTCCAAGCCGCTGCCCGGGATTGATGCCACGGTTATGGGTTCGGCCGCGCGCGACGGCGAAGAACCCGAAGCCGGATGCAAGGCGGGGCATCTTGTCATCCGCCGCCCCTGGCCGGGCATGATGCAAGGCGTTTTCAATGATGAAGAAAAATACCAGTCCTACTTTTCGCGCTTTGGCTGCTACGCCTCTGGCGACGCCGCGGAAGTCGATCAGGATGGCTACTTCTGGATACTGGGACGTATTGACGATTCCATCAACGTCTCCGGGCACCGCCTTTCCACCGCTGAAATAGAGGCCGTGCTGGCCGCCTGCCCCGAAGTGGGCGAAGCTGCCGTGGTTCCCATGCCCCACGCCCTTAAAGGCGAAGGCATCTACGTATATGTGGTCACGCGCGACGAGGTTCCCTGGAGCGCAGACCTGCGCACCAAGCTGCGCGAGGCCGTGCGCCGCGACATCGGCGCTCTGGCGACGCCGGAATACATACAGTTTGTGGAAGGCATGCCCAAAACCACATCCGGCAAGATCATACGCCGCATGCTGCGGAAAATCGCCGGAGACAGCTACGAGGATATCGGCGACACCACATCACTGGCTGAACCCGATGTCATTCCCAAAATCATCTCCGGCCATCGCAACCTTGTGGCCGGGCGCCATGAAACGGAAGACGCCCCCGAAGGGGGAGACGACGCCAGGGCCAACGCCTAGATGTAGCGCGTCAGCACTAGAGCAGATTAACTTTGAGAATATACATTCTCAAAGTTTAAGACACGCTCACTTCGGCGTTTAACCGCGCAGATAAACTGCGCTTATGCCTCTGCGGCGGGCGTCCGCGCACGCATCCGCCAGAGCAGTTTCAAAGTGAAATTGCTCTAGGCAGTGTCGTCACGAGATGAATTTCCTTGGTATATCAAGGAGAACGAGCCTTTTATGCAGGGAGTGTACTCTTATGGTACTCGACCGGAATAAAAGGCGAAGTTCGACGCAGAGATACCGGGAAAGGCGCTCGTGACGACACTGTCTAGTGTAAACATCAGAGGCCGGAGCGTATGACGCTCCGGCCTCTGATCATTTCTGGCAACATGCTTGCTGTTCCGGCATCCCGACAGCATTTATCATGCGCCCGAAGAGCCTTCGCCCAGAGCAATTTCACTTTGAAACTGCTCTGACGGATGCGTGCGCGGACGCCCGCCGCAGAGGCATAAGCGCAGCTTCAGCCGTTGCCCGAAGGGCTTGCGGAAAAGACAGCAGAGCTATTTACTTGCGCTGTTACGCGCCGAAGCAGGCGTCCTGGAAGCATTGAGAGTGGGTATGCGCAATGCGAAAATGCTCTACAGTGCCTTGCGGCGCACCCACACATGGCGGGTAGCCAGAGCCGCCCAGGCCAGCCCGGCAGCTACGTGCAGGGCCTTGCCCCCGGCCAGACCAGACAAAAGACACAAACTGCCCGCGCCGAACATGGTGCGGACCTCAAATTTGCGGGGGGTGATGCCCATGATCTTGTTTTTGCTGTTGCCCTTGGTAAGGGCCTGTAAGAAACCGGGAACGCGCACATCGCCCAGCATATCCCCGCACCCACGGCTCTCTTTTCTTTTGCGTCCCTTGCCCTCGCCCTGGGCAGCGGCAAAATGCGCGCGTCTTTCTGCCCTGCGCGCGGCTGCGGCCTCGGCCACGGGAGTCAGAAGCCCCGGAATTTTACCTTCAAGCCGTTGACAGACGGCGGCAAAGTCCGTGCCGGAATCCATAAACAGCAAGAGTGATTCCTTGCCTGGGCGCACTTCGCAAACGCCCCCTTCGTCCAGCAAAAAGACCCGCGCTGTCTCACGCACGCCAGCATCGGCCAGAGCCGGATGGCGCAACCGTGCCCTGCCTTCCATCAGGTGTGCAACATATGGTGGCTGCATGCTCTCTCCTTGGCAAACTACGGGGCTTGAGAACTCCGGTTGAAATTGACTTTCTTTTCTCTTGACACGATTCCCTATTGGGAGCAAGATCGCTGCCAAGCCTGAAAAAACGCCACTTCGCACCACCGCCGCATCAGGCTGCGGCATGGGCCGTGCGGCCCGAAACGGTATTCAGATGCATTACCCGGTGCTGCTAAAAAAGAGAGAACACGCATGAGCCAGATTGTCAATCTGCGTCAGATGCAGGTAGGCCAGAAGGGCAGAATTGCCGCAGTGGAAGCCCTTGGTGAGATGAACCGCCGCATTCGCGATATGGGTCTCATCCCCGGCACGACAGTTTCCGTTGTGGGGCGGGCTCCCCTCAAGGACCCTGTAGCCCTGCGCCTTTCGGGGGTGACCATTTCCCTGCGCAACAGCGAAGCAGACTATATAAAGGTAGACCTGGCGGCCTCCGGCAACTAGGGCGTTCTATCTTTGAGGACAGACGTTCTCAAGGGACCTTGAAGGTTTATGGTTTATGGCGCTCACTACGGCGCCCAAGACGGACATGACGTGCAAATGCATGTGTTGCCGCCTTCATCCGTACGTCCGTGAGGCAACGGCTGAAGCAGCGCCCGGTCTTTCCTATGGGGAGGCTGCTCCCGCAGCCGCCAGAGCAGTGTCGTAAAAACTGTCCTGGCAACCTTTCAGATGGGCGTTTGTTGAAAAATCGGGCTTGGGGCCATGCCATAAACAGCATGGCTGAAACCGCTTCAGGCCCATCAGGGGCAGCACCGACGCCTTGCACAACCGCCTTGGGGCAGCCGAAATGTGCTGCCCTTAGCAGGCTTTTCATCGACCTTCGTTTATTATACCATTTTTGACTGCCGGATTTTCCGGCAGAGACGCGAATGACATCCTCAATGCGGCTGACTGCCCTGAGGAGAGACGGCATACTGTGAACAAGCAAAGGAGATAGTTATGAATAGCGGTTTTAAATGCGGCCTGTGGTTCCTGGGCGGCCTGATCATCGGCGCTGTGGGCGTAACCGCCGTGAGTCGCGGCAAGGTTGACTTCAAGCCTCTGGCTACTGATCTTATCAGCCGCGGCATTGACGTCAAAGACGCCCTGCTGACCAAGGTCGAAGCCCTCAAGGAAGATGTGGAAGACCTCACCGCCGAAGCACGTCTGGCCTCCGAAAAACGCAAAGCCGGCAAGGACGCTGCTGAAGCTTAATGCAATCGGCCTTGCCCCCGGCAAGGCCTTTGCCCTGCGCGGACTTCTCGTCCGCGCACTTTGGTATTTTTCCACCTTGAAACGCTTCTCAACGGTGAAGATTGTTCACCTTGCAAGCATCTTGTGGTGCGAATTTTTTGGAAAATCCGCACAGAGCAGTTAACCAGGTCCCCTGTCACATTGCTCTATGGCAGCACAACAAAAATACCCGTTCAAGAAACGCCCGACGCGCCCCGGCCTGTCCGGCTCCCTTCAGGCGATACCGCCCTCTTCGGGCGATGGACACACCCCGCAGTTTGCAGCCTTTGCTTTATTTCTGGAACAGGAGCGCGCATGCGTTTTTATATCGTCCATGAATTGCGTGGCATAGCTACGCCCGATTCCGGCAGAATGCGCGTGCGCGCCTCTTGCCCTCTCAGTCCCGCACAGGCCGAAGCACTCGCAGGAGCCTTGGCCACCCTGCCCGGCATCATTGTGGCCCGCGTCACTCCCCGCCTGGGCAGCCTGTTGTTTTTTTATGAAGACCAGCAGAGTCGTGAAGACGCCCTGACCCTTTTTGTGGGCGCAGGCGACGAGCAAAGCCCCCTGGCACACCTGGAAATACCCGGCGACGACCCCGCTCCCGGCCCCGGCGAAGCCACGCTCACCGAAGGGCTTTTGCCGGTCTTTCAATATGTTTTCGTTCGGCCCCTGCTGCCTATGGCCCTGCGCATCGTCAACAGCGTGATCAGCGCCGTGCCTTTTCTTTTCAAAGGCGTGCAGGCCGTCCTGCGCGGCGCGCTCAACGTGGACGTTCTGGACGCGGCCGCCATCGGCGCGTCACTCATCATGCGCGACTTCCGCACAGTGAGCCTGCTCACCCTGCTGCTGGGCCTTGGAGAAACCCTGGAGTACTGGACACGCCGCCGCTCCATGGCAACACTGACCGAAAGCCTGGCCCTGAACGTGGAAAACGTCTGGCTGCTTGTGGACGACACGGAAGTGTCCGTTCCCCTTGCCCAGGTAAAAGAGGACGACCTTGTGGTCGTGCGCGACGGCGGCAGCATCCCTGTGGACGGCGTGGTCGAAAAAGGCTGCGCGGTGGTCAACCAGTCCTCCATGACAGGGGAGCCGCTTGGCGTCAAAAGAACCGTGGGGGCCTCGGTCTTCGCAGGAACGGTGGTGGAAGAAGGCAGCCTTGTCATCCGCGCCCGGCATGTGGGTGACGGCACACGCCTGCGTCAGGTCGTAAAATTTATTGAAGAATCTGAAACGCTCAAGGCGGGTATCCAGGGCAAATACGAGCGCCTGGCAGACATGGCCGTCCCCTTTACATTTGGGCTGGCCGCCGTGGTCTGGCTGCTCACACGGGATTTCCGCCGCGCGGCCTCGGTGCTGCTGGTGGACTATTCCTGCGCGCTC
>NZ_JBAIYW010000228.1:0-13959 GCF_036763055.1 Desulfovibrio sp. 1214_IL3152
CCGCCGCCGGCGCGGACAGCAAGGAAGCCGCCGCCGCAAAGCTTGTGCAGAACGCCAAAAAGGTGGTTATTGTCCCCGGTTACGGCATGGCGCTTGCCCAGGCGCAGTACAAGGTCAAACAGCTTGCCGACCTGCTTGAAAGCAAGGGCGCCAGGGTGAGCTACGGCATCCATCCGGTGGCCGGCCGCATGCCGGGCCACATGAACGTGCTGCTTGCCGAAGCCAACGTGGACTACGAGCACCTGCTTGAAATGGACACGGTGAACCCCATGTTTGCGGAGTCCGACCTCGTCATCGTGGTGGGCGCCAACGATGTTGTGAACCCCGCCGCCAACACTGCCGAAGGCACGCCCATTTACGGCATGCCCATCCTGAAGGTGGAGGACTGCGGCAACATCATCATCGCCAACTATGACGACAAGCCCGGCTACGCGGGCGTGCCGAATCCGTTGTACGAGCGCGACGGCGTGATCCTCATGACCGGCGACGCGGGCAAGACCTTTGACAAGCTGCTGGCATATGCCCAGGGCGATCTGGTGTAGATCCGGTCAGGCGTATTTTTTTACTATAAAGCAAAATGCTCTGCGCGGTCTCCGAAAAAACGCATGTCTCTGAATGTCCTAAGGCCCACCCCACTCTGGCCCCGGCGCGCAGTTGAGACATAAAGCCCGCAATCGCGTTTTTTCATGCGCAGCCGCTCCGGGCGCTCTTTCCCCTGACAGGGAGGGAGCGCCCGGTTTACGTTTTTTTACGCGACATGTGACTCCTTTCTTTATGACTTGCGCGGAAATACAAGTCTCTTTTGCATTGTCTCAAGAGTGTTCTGTGAAAATATTCTTTAATTCAGGGATGTTGTCGGCATGGCATGCTTATTGCCTTTATTGATGCAACAAGCCGGGCAGGGCTTGCAATGCGCGCGGTCTGAAATCAGGCAAGTGGCAGCCGCCAGCAAGGAGGGTATGGAAAACGTTTGGCGATAACACAGTGAGTTTTTTTGTCGCCAGAGTGGCCCTTGCCGGATGCGCGGAATGTTTTGTTGAACTATGGGATTTTGATTTCAGAGCTGTTTATGGCCGCAGTCCAACATTTTTAAGGAGTGATTTTCCATGTCAGCAAAGAACACAAATGAATATGTCAACGGGGATATAAAGAACGTATGGCATCACCTCATGCTGCATCAGGGCAATGCCCCCATGATCGCGGTAGAGGGCAAGGGCATGTATCTCAAGGATCTTAACGGCAAGGAATATCTGGACGCCACATCTGGCGGCGTCTGGTGCGTCAACGTGGGCTACGGCCGCGAGCGCATCGCCAATGCCGCCGCCGAGCAGATGAAAAAGCTGCCTTTCTATGCGGCCAGTTGTGGTTCCCAGCCTGCCATTGATTTTTCTGAAAAGCTGCTTTCGCACATGCCGGGCCTTTCCCGCGTGTACATCTCCAGCAGCGGTTCCGAAGCCAACGAAAAAGCTTTCAAGATGGTGCGCCAGATCTCCCAGCTCAAGCACGGGGGCAAAAAATATAAAATCATTTACCGTGACCGCGACTACCACGGAACCACCATCAGCACCCTGAGCGCCTGCGGTCAGGAAGAACGCCGCGAGCAGTATGGTCCCTTTACACCGGGTTTTGTGGAATTTCCCGCATGCCTGGCCTACCGTTCGCCCTATCCTGAAGGCACGAAAAACCTTGGCGAAAAGTTTGCCCGTGAACTGGAAGCCGTGGTGCTGAAGGAAGGCCCCGAAACCGTTGGCGCTGTCATCCTTGAGCCGATCACGGCCGGTGGCGGCATCATCGTGCCCCCGGAAGGCTACTATGAAACCATTTCCGAGATATGCAAAAAGTACGGCATCCTGATCATCATGGATGAAGTTGTTTGCGGTCTTGGCAGAACGGGCAAGTGGTTCGGCTATCAGCACTTCAACATCCAGCCCGACATCGTGACCATGGCCAAGGGCGTTGCCAGTGCCTACATGCCCATTTCCTGCACCGTGACCACCGAAGAAGTGTTTGCGGCCCTGCAGGATACCACTGACAAGCTTTCGTACTTCCGCGATATCAGCACGTTCGGCGGCTGCCTTGCCGCTCCCGCTGCTGCCCTTGAAAACATCAAGATCATTGAAGAAGAAAAGCTGCTGGACAATATTGTCGCCATGGGTGACCACCTGCAGCAGGGCCTGCAGAAGCTTCTCTCCCACAGCAAGGTGGGTGATGTGCGCGGCAAGGGTCTTTTGCAGGGCATCGAATTTGTTGAAGACAAAGTTTCGAAAAAGCCCCTGGAAGAAGAAAAGGTCATTGCCGTCTGCGGAGCCATGGCCAAGCGCGGCGTGCTTGTGGGCAGAACAAACCGCAGCTTTGTGGGCCGGAACAATATCATCAACGTGGCCCCGGCGTATATTGTGACCAAGGATCAGATCGATACCATTCTCAAGGCGCTGGGTGAGTCCATAGCCGAAGTTCTGGGCTAACAGCGCAGGCTTGCCGGGCCATTCCCGTCGGAGCCTTGCCACCGGCAATAGTGAGCCTTGCCGGTCGGCTCCGGCAGCCGGCGAAGAGGACGGCCGGGCAAACCATCAGGGACCGCTTCAGAAGTTATTCTGGGCGGTCCCTGTCTTTTTTGCATCGGCTCCCGAGCTCTGGCCCGGCCTTGCATCAGCTTCTTTTTTTCTCGGTAACGGGAATGCGCAGCTGCTTGGCCTTGCGCACCACGGTGGACTGGCTGATGCCGAGCCGCGCAGCCGCCTTGTAGGTGCTGCCCGTGGCAGTCAGGGCGTCACTGATAAGGGAGCGCTCCAGACTTTCAACAGCCTCTTTGAAGGAAAGATTTTTATCGATCTGCCCGGGCTGGGATTCTTCGGTTTCGTCTTCGCTGCATATCTCGGGCAGATCGCCCAGCAGGTAGGCAGGCAGGTCGCGCATGGATATGACGCTGCTTTCGGTCATGGCTGCCAGAAAGTCCACCGCTGCGCGCAGTTCGCGCACGTTGCCCGGCCACGAGTGCTTGCTGAAGCAGTCAATAACGCTGGGCGAAAATGTTTTTATGGTGTTGTAGCGGGTGCAGGCCTTGTCCAGAAAGGTCATCATGAGGGCGGGTATGTCTTCGGGGTGCTCCCGCAGTGGCGGCATGTTTATGCTCAGCACACGCAGGCGGTAATACAGGTCAGCCCTGAACAGGCCGGTGCTCACCAGCTGGTCCAGGGGTCTGTTGGTGGCGGCGATGATGCGCACGTCCACACACAATTCCTTTTCGCCGCCAACCTTGCGAAAGCCCTGACCATCAAGCACATGCAGGATTTTTGCCTGCATGCTCAGGGGCAGTTCGCCAATTTCGTCAAGCAGCAGGGTCCCCTTGTCGGCCAGACCAAAATATCCTTTTTTGCCCGAGCGGTTGGCCCCGGTAAACGCGCCTTTTTCATAGCCGAACAATTCTGACTCAATGAGCGTGGGGGGTATGGCCGCGCAGTTCACTGAAATAAAGGGGCCGTCGGCACGTGGGCTTTTCTGGTGTATGTAGGAAGAGGCATAGGTTTTTCCTGTGCCGGTTTCGCCCAGGATAAGAATGCCCGATGGCGCGCGGGCCGCTTTTTCAAGTTCGGATACGCAGCGGCGCATGACCTTGCCCGTGGCAATGAATTTTTTTTCATTGTTGTGCTGCAAGGCTGCCGCTTCGGCCTGACGCAAAAATGCCGCGCGTTCGGCATCGGCCAGCCGCCGCTGCAAGGTTTCAAGCTCTGTAAGGTCGCGAATACAGGCCACCACGCGCCAGATATTGCCCTGCTTGTCAAAGATGGGTGTGCTTGTATTGAGGCAGCGGGTTCCGTTGGGATAGTCATCGAATCTTGTGACGATTTTTCTTTGCTCAAGAGCTTCCAGCGTCACTGCCGCCGAAAATTTGCCTTCCAGCATCGGAATGGTCACAGACTTGCCGACCATCTCTTCGGGCTCAATGTTGGCGATGCGCTTCATGGCCTTATTGACGTACAGCGTGGTGCCATTGCCGTCGATAATCCACATGCCGTCATACATTGAATCCATGATGGCGTGCAATTCCTGATACAGGAGGTGCACGTCCTGCTCATTATCCGCCACATGGCTTTCATGCAGGATAACAAACCTGCGCCTGTTTTTTCCTGTCGGGGAATCTTCATCGTTCAGCCATTTCCAGCAGAGCGCCCATTTGCCGCAGGGCAGGCAGATGTCAATGGGGGTATCTGGCTCACTTGCTTGCACTTTTTTGGACAGTCTGGGGGCGCAATAACGTTCAAGCGTTTTTAAAAGTGAAATATTGCTGCCTTGCGCGGGAATATGTCTGTCTTTAGCATCTGGGAGCGAATCGCTGATTTTCTGCATAAGTAGATGAAACGAATGACTACATGCCTCAATAGCCCAATGTTCGTCACTACAAACCAGTGCACAGCTGCTGGAGGGCATTAGGTTAAGAAGATATATTATGTCATATATGTATTTGTTCATATGCGCCCTTTCCATTTTTTTACAGATAATGCGATGCTGCATTATGTCAACATGGTAATATGCGTAGTAAGGCGATATTGCATTAGCATTATGCAGGGGGCCGCATGATAATGTCAATGTTTAAAATATGTTAACCATATCGGCGCTCTGGAACACTTCTTGTATTACTCAGATACAAGCTTAGGCGGTGCGCAGGCAGCCCCACGTTACAGGCAGTTTTCGGCAAAACCCCACATGGTTCTGCAAGCTACGGGCCACAAGCCCCGTAAGACATGACAAGACGCCGGATACGCGGGAAGCGGTAACAACCTATCATGCATTTGTATCGGAGGATAACATGCCCAAGATGACGCCCAGTGAGGCCATGACAGAAGTTTTGGTTCAGGAAGGAGTAAACCATGTAAGCGGTATCCTCGGTTCCGCCTTCATGGATATGTTGGACTTGTTCCCCGCTGCGGGGATTGATTTTGTTTCGGTGCGTCATGAGCAGACTGCCGGGCATATGGAAGACGCCTACAGCCGCCTTACCGGCAGGGCGGGCGTGGTTATCGGGCAGAACGGCCCCGGCATCACCAACTATGTAACGGCCGTGGCAACCGCCAACATGGCGCATTCGCCCATGGTGGTCATTTCGCCCAGCGCCGGCAGCATTTCCGTAGGCTGGGACGGTTTTCAGGAATGTGACACGTGGAACCTGTTCAAGCCCATCACCAAAGCCTCGCTGCGCGTGCCGCATCCCAAGCGCGCTGCCGACATTCTGCGCACGGCCTTCCGCATCGCCTACGCCGAACGCGGCCCCGTGCTTGTGGATATCCCCCGCGACTACTTCTACGGCGAACTGGATGAAGACATCCTGCATCCTTCACAATACCGCGTAGCCCCCGGCGGCATCGGCAATCCCGAACACTTTGCCGCCGCCGTGGAAGTGCTGAAAAACGCCAAGAACCCGGTGATCATTTCCGGCCGTGGCGTGGTGGACTCCGGCTGCATGGAAACCCTCAAGGCCATGGCCGAATATCTGGGCGCGCCCGTGGCGACGACCTATCTGCACAACGATGCCTTCCCCTGCGACCATCCTCTGTGGACTGGCCCCATCGGTTACATGGGTTCCAAGGCCGCCATGCGCATTCTGCAGAAGGCCGACGTCATTCTGGCCGTGGGTACAAGGCTGTCCTATTTCGGCACGCTGCCGCAGTATGATATCAACTATTTCCCCAAGACCGCCAAGATTGTGCAGATTGACATCAACCCCCGCCATATCGCCAAGACGCACCCCGTTGCCGTGGGCCTGTGCGCCGACGCCAAGGACGCCTCGGAAGAGCTGTTCGCGCGCCTGCGTGAAGCCGTACCCGCCAAGAAGGACCTCACCCCGGTGCACAACCTGGTGAAGGACGAGCTTGCCAACTGGTATGCGGAAATCGCGCTCATCGCTGATGAGCCTGTGGAAGCCGGGCGCATGCATCCGCGCAAGGCCCTGGAAGTGGTGGGCAAGTTCATTACGGATCACGACGCCATTGCCACCACCGATATCGGCAACACGTCTTCCACGGCCAACAGCTACCTGCGCTTCAAGAAAACCAAGCGCCATGTGGCTACCCTGACCTTCGGCAACACGGGCTTTGCCTATCAGGCCGCCCTGGGCGCGCAGTTGGCCTGCCCCGAAGACCTGACCGTGGCTATCGTGGGTGACGGCGCGTGGGGCATGAGCCTTTTTGAAGTACCCACCGCCTGCCAGTACAACCTGCCGGTCATCGCCACCGTTTACAACAACGGGGCCTGGTGCGCCGAAAAGAAAAACCAGGTGGACTTCTACAATAACCGTTTTGTGGGCGCGGACATCTGGTCCAAGTCCTACGCCAAGATCGGTGAAGCCATGGGTGCTGACGGCTATACCGTCAACACGCAGAAAGACCTGGCCGAGGCTCTGGACACGGCCAGAAAGAACCGTCGCCCCGCGGTTATCGAAATCATGACCGACGGCACGCGTCTTGCGCCTCCTTTCCGTAGAGACGCCCTGGCCTTGCCGACCAGGTTCCTGCCCAAGTACGAGCATCTCGACAAGGCGCATTTCAACAAATAGTCAGAAAAGGGCGCGTCCGGATAACTCCCGGGCGCGCCCTTTCGGTTGCAAGGTAAATTCATTCAAATTTTCAGATATGGCGATTTTTTTGCGCTCCACAACTTTTTATGCCAGCAATTTGATTGCCTGATGCGCCACGGAAGGTGCCAAAACCGAGGAGAACTGTTGTATGTCACAAGTTCATGAATCCCGACCGGTCTTGGAAAAAAATATGTCCCCATTGTCCATATGGGCGTTAGCATTCGGCGCGATTATCGGATGGGGAGCCTTCATTATGCCCGGCTTGAGGTTTTTGCCGGGTTCTGGGCCGATCGGCGCCTGCATAGGTTTTGTATGCGGGGGTCTGCTGCTCATGTTTATTGCGGTAAGTTACGGTAAAGTTGTGGGGCTTTACCCTGTGGCTGGTGGTGTTTTTGCTTTTGCCTACGCGGCATTTGGGCCAGGCTTGGCCTTTGTGGGCGGGTGGGCGCTACTTTTGGGTTATCTTTGCATTATTGCACTCAACGGCACTGCCATTGTGCTCTTGACGCGCTTTCTCATACCCGGCGTTTTGGAACTGGGGTACATGTACAGTATTGCTGAATGGAAAATTTATTTCGGTGAGTTATTATTTTTGGAAGCTGTATTGGCGCTGTTCTGGTATCTCAATTACAGAGGTGCGGATGTCGTAAGTAAGGTGCAGGTTGTGCTGGCGGTTATACTTGCTGTGGGTGTACTTGCGCTTCTTGTGGGCGCGGTGGTGTCGCCCACAAGCCAATGGCAGAATATCGAACCCTGGTTTGCACAGGACAAGTCGGTCATTGCGTCCATAGCTGCGGTCACGGCCATTGCACCCTGGCTTTTCGTGGGTTTTGACACTATCCCGCAGGCTGCGGAGGAATTTAATTTTTCCGCGAAAACAGGCGTGCGGCTCATGATTTTATCCATTGTCTGCGGCATCGTCACATACAGCATAATTACCCTGGCTGTGGCCGCTGTTATTCCCTATCCGGAATTGCTGGCGCTCAATCCCGTATGGCATACGGGCTATACCGTCAGTCTTTCGCTGGGCAAGGTCGGCAGCTTCGTGCTCGCCCTTGCGGTGCTCTCCGCCATTCTGACCGGTATTAACGGATTTTTCATAGCCAGTTCACGGCTTATGTTCAGCATGGGGCGTGCCCATATTTTGCCGGTATGGTTCTCGTCCCTGCATGACAAGCACAAAACCCCGCACAACGCGCTCAACTTTACGCTCGTTGTGGTGGCAATTGCGCCATTTTTCGGCCGCGAAGTTCTATCCTGGGTTGTGGACATGTCTTCAATCGGTACCATCGTGGCCTACTTCTTTGCCTCGGCATCCGCTTTCGTGATCATGCGTAACCATAAAGACAACTGTAATATAAGCGGGATACTGGGCTGCGCGGCGTCTTTGATCTGTCTGGGATTGCTGACGCTGCCCATGTCGCCTGCCTGCATCGGGCCTGAGTCGTGGCATGTGCTGGTTGCCTGGTCTATTCTGGGGGTCTGCTTCTACATTGTGCGGTACAAGGCTGTACATGCCATTTCTGAAGAGGAGCGCACGTATATGATCCTGGGTGAATCTGACCTGAGGGATCATATGGCCCAGAAGGCTGAAAAAAAGTCTGACCAGCTCGCTGCGTAGCTGAAAAAAATTCACTCGGGCAGAAGCTGCAACAGCCTTGCTTTGTCAGCCTTGCTGCCTGAACCCAATGTTTCCCATGTCCATGCGCGTGGGAAGCCCGCCAACACGACTACTTGTGCATGCTACTGCCCCGTAGCCTGTACAGCCCCGTAATCTGATGGCGTATCTCCTCCAGCGGCCGGTCTCCCTTTTCACGCGAGGGGGACCGGCTAAAATTTGAGGGCTTACGCCTGCGGAATGCCAGATTGACCCTTGGTGGCAGTGGTGGTGGGGCAGGGGCCTTGCCTTCCAGAAGCTGCCAGCCCCGCAAACACCTAGAGCAGATTAACTTTGAGAATGTACATTCTCAAAGTTTAAGACACGCTCGCTTCGCTGCTTAACCGCGCAAGTAAATTGCGCTTGCATCTTTGCGGCGGGCGACTGCTCACGCAGCCGCCAGAGCAATTTCAAAGTGAAATTGCTCTAGGCCCCGGGGAAAGCGATTTTGGGGTTGGCTTAATCCGTTTCTGAGGCTGTCTCCCTGGGGGTGTGCGTCTGCAAACAAGACGGCCTGTGCCACCCGCCATGCGCCGCGTAGATAATCAGGCTCTGATGAGCACTCCGTGTCGTTGCCGGGCTTTGAAGCTGTTGGTTGGAATGAAAGAATCATGTCAGTGCATGCCCTTGATTGCCATACAGGAAATGATTGAAGCCGGCTGAGGCGGGCGTGTGCGCTCACCTCAGCAGCTGTACTGAAACGTTCGCCCCTTGGCGAGCCGGCAGAAAACGGGCATGCCCAATGAAAAAAGGCTTATGGCATGTAGCCATAAGCCTTTGATTTTTTTGGTGGGTCGTGCGGGGTTCGAACCTGCGACTCTCTGCTTAAAAGGCAGATACTCTACCTGCTGAGTTAACGACCCGTTGAGACGCGCAATATATATACAGATACTGCGGCTGTCAAGCATGAATTTTATGCCCGGTTTACTTGCTTTCGCGGGTAGGCCGGAATGGGCGCAAGTGTCTGGGCCGCAAGGGCATTACCGCAAATTGCGGTTTGTAGCCGGCGCGGGCATTTCTGCCGAATCGGCTTGTTGCCCAGCGCCAAGGGGCCTTGTGGACCTTATCCTTTTTTCTCAAGTTTGGCCCAGGTGTCGCGCAGGGTTGCTGTGCGGTTAAAGACCGGGCGCTCCGCTGTGCTGTCCTTGTCCTTGCAGAAGTAGCCGAGGCGCTCGAACTGCACTTTTTGGCCTACGGCAAGTTCCGCAAGGGCCGGTTCAAGCAGACCCTCGATGACCGTGAGGGACTGGGGATTGATATAGTCCAGGAAAGACTGGCCTTCGGGAGCGGCATTAGGGTTTTCCACGCTGAAAAGCTGTTCGTACAGGCGTACTTCGGCGGGGAGGGCGTGCGCGCCAGAAACCCAGTGGATGGTTCCCTTGACCTTGCGCCCATCCGGGCTTTGGCCGCCGCGGCTTTCGGGGTCGTAAACGCAGCGCAGTTCCGTGATGTTGCCGTTTTCATCCAGCACGGCCTCGCGGCAGGTGATGAAGTAGGCATAACGCAGGCGCACTTCCACGCCGGGGGCCAGACGGTGGTATTTTTTGGGCGGATCCAGACGGAAGTCGTCACGCTCGATGTAAATTTCGCGCGAGAAGGGAACCTTGCGGCTGCCGTAGCTTTCATCTTCCGGGTGGTAGGGCATGTCAAATTCTTCCACCTGCCCCTCAGGGTAGTTTTCAATGATCACCTTGATGGGGTCAAGCACGGCCATGACGCGCGCGGCATGGGCATTCAGGTGCTCGCGTACGCAGAATTCCAGCATGGAGTATTCCACGGTGGAATCAGCCCGGGCCAGGCCGATACGGGAGCAAAATTCGCGCAGGGCTTCGGGCGGCACGCCCCGGCGGCGCAGACCGCTGAGGGTGGGCATGCGCGGGTCGTCCCATCCCTGTACGTGGCCTTCTTTGACAAGCTGGATGAGCTTGCGCTTGGAGAGCACGGTATAGGTGAGATTGAGACGGGCGAATTCGATCTGCTGGGGGTGATAGACCCCGAGGGTTTCAAGCACCCAGTCATACAGTTCGCGATTGTTCACGAATTCCAGCGTACAGAGCGAGTGGGTGATGCCCTCAATGGAGTCCGACAGGCAATGGGTAAAGTCATACATGGGATAGATGCACCATGTATTGCCCGTGCGGTGGTGTTCGGCATGCCGGATGCGGTAGATTGTGGGGTCACGCATGACAAGGTTGGGCGAAGCCATATTGATCTTGGCGCGCAGCACCCGTTCGCCGTCGGCAAATTCTCCGGCACGCATGCGGCGGAAGAGGTCGAGGTTTTCTTCCACACTGCGGTTGCGCCAGGGGCTTTCGCGGCCGGGCTCGGTAAGCGTACCGCGATGTTCGCGGATTTCTTCGGCCGAAAGGTCGTCCACGTAGGCTTTGCCCATTTTGATAAGCTGCTCGGCATATTCGTACAACTGCTCAAAATAGTTGGAAGCGTAAAATTCCCGGTCCTGCCAGTCGCCGCCAAGCCAGTGGACGTCTTCACGGATGGAGTCGACGTATTCCTGTTCTTCCTTGGTGGGATTGGTGTCGTCAAAGCGCAGGTTGCACAGGCCGCTGAATTCCTTTGCAACGCCGAAGTTCAGGCAGATGGACTTGGCGTGTCCCAGGTGCAGGTAGCCGTTCGGCTCAGGAGGAAAGCGCGTATGAACCTTGCCGTCGTAGCGGCCGGTGGCGTTGTCTTCCATGATGCGCGCCCGGATAAAGTCCACTCCGGGCTTGCTTGCAGGCTCCGCCGCTGCGGTTGTGGAAGAAGGATTGGAGGAACCTGCTGCGGGGGAAGGGACTGCGGATTTTGTTTCGGGGGCCATACTGCGCTCCATTGCTCCTGGCGATAATGTAAACTCCTAAATTACGCCAAGCAGCGGCAAGGGTCAACGTGCGGTTCTTCCGGCAAGGAAATGCTTCGGGTGCTGGCTGTTTCGTGCGCAGTTTGCGCCTGCTTTTTATCTGACAAAACGAAAGAACGGCAGATTGCTGCGAGGCTGCGGCCCAAGGCCGCAGCCTGTGCGGCAGGTAGGCGCGGGAAGGATCATGCGCCGTCCTGTGTTCTTACCGTGCGTGGGTAACTGCCTGAACATGCGGCTGTGTGGCTCAAGGGCGGGCAACGGGCTTTTTTAAATACGGAGCAATAATGTTCATTCTCTTGATTCTCTTGACAGGCATGCTGTACTGAGCTAGATTGCGCTTCTGCATTCTGGGCGCTGCTGCGTCCGTTGCACGCGGAGAGGTGTCCGAGTCGGCCGAAGGAGCTCGCCTGCTAAGCGAGTATACGGGCTTAAACCTGTATCGAGAGTTCAAATCTCTCCCTCTCCGCCACATAGCAAGTAAAACCGCCAAGTTATCTGATGATAGCTTGGCGGTTTTTGCGTTCAAAAAGGGTATGATTTTAGCGAGTACATGGCCGTATCCATACCGTTGTCCATACTTTTGCTCAAACCTCTGCGAAAATACGCTGCTTTTGCAGTAGGTCTATAAAATTCACGGATAGGTATTTTATGGGTGGTTTGGCTGGTGAAAAAGTTTGAATGAAAAATGGCCTGAAATAAACATTACATGTATGTAATCCAGTGAAATGCCGGCAGTAACCTTGCGGTATTGGGCCAGGGTTTTTCTGTCGCCCAGACTCTATTCAGCCTGGGCGTGAAAATCGCGCATTTTGGAATCATTAATTTTCGACGTCGAAAAGCGGTAAGCTGCCATAATGGTGGCTTGCCGCTTTTTCCGTGAGTACGCTATTTGGCCTACCACTCTAGAAGTTTGGTCATAGTACTTAAGCTCTACACTTTGGTGTTGAGCCCTCTACATCTGCTCCATTTGTCCCTCGCGACTTTAATCAGGCTTTGGCCGTTCGCCAAGAATCCCGGCATATCTTACGGGTCTGTCCGGACAAATTTCAATGGCCCTTGCTTCTGCCTCCTCAAATTCTGCATATACAGCATCTTCACCTACGAGGCTAAAAATTTCTACAGGTGGCACAAAATCCCTCTTGATACCAGAAATCATTTTTTTTGTACCAACATATACGTCGTATGGTTGGCCAATAAAAAGGCAAACCTGATCGCGCATGATTGCCGCCTCTTTTTCATTCAGCCGTATACCTATCACATAACAATCATATCCCTTACAACTCCCTCGGACCCCATTCATAAGTACTGGCATTCCGGGGACTGTCTTACGTATTTCTATTTCTTTCACACTGTTGCAAGGTATACGTACTTCGCTTGCATGAACAGACAGTGGCGTTATAACCGTGATGGCAAGGAAAAAAAGTATATTAATTCGCATAAATATCCTTTGTCCATACCTCAATATGAAGCATATACACATCCGTAGGAGCATCAACAGAAACAGTCCATGTTCCAGTATTCCCAATAAATCTGAACACATGTTCCCATTGTTGTATAAGATGGCACCCTTGAATTTGTATTTCTCCTCGGGAAATCCCAGCTTTTACAGTTACAGGAGTAATATATTCCCCAATATTTTTTACGTATACCAAGGCCTCCCCATTGATGGGGATATCGCGGTTTTCCCACCCGCTGTAATGCCCGGCGCTCAGTGAAATGCCGGCAGTAACCTTGCGGTATTGGGCCAGGGTTTTTCTGTCGCCCAGACCCTGTTTTTCAGCCTGTGTGTGAAAGGCGCGCATTTCGGAATCGTTGAGCGGTGGCGGTGCTTTGGGTGGGGCCTCAAAACGGGGAGAGCTAAGGCCATCAGCCCATGCTGGATTCCAAGGCTTGTTCGCGCTTTCCGCTATCAGCCTTGCACCGCAGGACGTGCGGCAATCATGCACGGCAACGGGCATATCATGATCAAATGTATTTTCAGTACCCTCGACAATTTTATGGACACCGCCACACCTGGGACATGTCACCTGATCCCCGACACGCGCCACGGGCACACCAAGATAGCTGAAAGTCATTGATCCACTGATAACCTGACCACCGTGCGTTGTTCTGTCTCCCAACACAATAATGTGTCGTCCGTGAATGGTATAGGTCATGCAACCTCCCCGGTGCGATGCTAGTATCGCAAGTTTTGTGAGAAGCGTAGGATACTTGGGGGGGGGGAAATGGAGCCGTGGCGCAAAAAAGCGCCTGCCACTGAGTGTAACGTGGTAATTTTTATCATGACTTTAATATATGCGCAGTAAATGCATAAAATCTATATTACACGCGATATCCAACGATTTTGGCTCCATATCTGAGCCTAAACAATAGGCAATATAGTTGGTAAGCCCCGTATCACCTGTTAAGTATGGGCATATTGATCTGATTTTTTTGGCAACTGTTCAAAAATCAGCTTTACGTGCAGGGTTGTGTCAAACATGGCACAGGCGTGAGGCGGTTAACCCCGTAGGGCTACTTATAATTGCGGGGCTTCATAAAGTTGAGTAGGACTTAATCCTATCAATGCTGAAGGAGGCTATATGCGGACGACACAGCAATTCAGCATCACGCTGCCCAATGAGATGGCAAATGTGGTCAAGGCAAAGGTGCAAGCTGGTGAGTATGCGACAGAAAGCGAAGTTATCCGTGATGGGCTTCGCGCTCTGATGGCGCGTGACAAGGCAGTCAAAAACTGGCTTCAAGCTCATTGCTGTCCGGCTAAGGGTTAAGAAAAAAGTCCAAAATCTCAATGCGATGTGGTATAAAGAGTTTGCGAAAAACTTTGCCACACAAGGAGATTTTGGACATGAGTCACCATAATACACTTTTCTC
>NZ_JBAIYW010000358.1:0-13842 GCF_036763055.1 Desulfovibrio sp. 1214_IL3152
ACATTCTCAAAGTTTAAGGCACGCTCACTTCGGCGTTTAACCGCGCAGATAAACTGCGCTTACGCCTCCGTAGCGAACGTCTGCTCACGCAGCCGTCCGAGCAATTTAAAAGTTAAATTGCTCTAGCGCAGCTGTAGCGCAGCATCAGCCTAGAGCAGACTAACTTTAAGAACCCATTCTCAAAGTTTACTTCGGCACTTAACAGCGCAATAAATTGCGCTTACTCACGCAGTCGCCAGAACAATTGCAGAGCAAACACGCCCTAATCTTTCCGGTTTTCTCCGGTGATGCCAAATTCAATGGGTATTTTTATATAAAAAATACCGAGCCGCTCTTCTTCAATTTTTGCGAACAAGAGTTCCGCCTGTGCCGGATTCACAGCCATAGTCACTTCCACAGGCTGTTCACCCATTTCAAAAAAATGGGCCGAGTAGTACTTGCCGTTCCGCCCGTAGCCTCCCTGTGCCGCTGCCACAGTGGCCCCCTTGATTCCCACCGCCCTGGCCTGCTGAAGCAGCCATTCCGCAAGGCTTAACATGCCGTGAACACGCCCCTGCTGCGTAAAAAATGTAAGCTGATAGCCGTGCATCATGACCTCCTAGAGCAGATTAACTTTGAAATGCTTCATATTTCAAAGTGTTCATTCAGCCTAAAAGTGCGATTTTCGGCTGAATCCACGCCACATTGTGGCGCGCTGCACTTTCGTGCAGCGTTAGAGCATTTACACTTTTTCAAAGTTAAAATGCTCTAGCGAAAGCAGGATCGTAAAAAAGCGAACGTTCCCATGCCGAGCAACATCATTATCAGTGAGCCGCCAACGTGCAGTGCAATGGCAGCCACGGCCGTCATGACGCGCTGCCCCTGCAGCAGGGCGCCGATTTCTGCCGTAAACGTTGAAAAAGTCGTCAGACCACCAAGAAATCCGGTGATGACAAGCAGCCGCATCTCCGGCCCCACGGTGGGCAGCGCGTTGAAAACGCTGACAGCTACACCTATAAGGTAGCCGCCAAGCAGATTAGCCGCCAGTGTTCCCAGAGGTATGGGAAGAAAAACGGCATTCAGCATGACTCCCAGGAACCAGCGTAAAACGGCCCCGCAAGACGCCCCGATACTTATGAGGACAAGGGTCTTAAGCATATATTCTCCCTCTGTCACCGCTTGTGCGCAGGAACAACAAGTATTTTCAGAAGAGCAGCCGCCAATGCGGAGCACAATCCCGAAAAAATAAAGGCTGTGGCAGGAGATATTTCCTGGTATAGAAAACCAAAAATCACCGAAGCCGGTAAAAGCAGCAAGCCCGCGGCAAGATTAAACCAGCCAAAAGCGGAGCCACGCCGCCCTTCCGGCACGAGGTCGGCAACAAAGGCCTTTTCGACGCCTTCAGCAGCACCCATAAAAAGCCCATAAAAGCCGAACAGCCACAAAAGCACGGCCATGTTGTCACCAGAGTTGCTCATACCCAGATAAAAAAGGGCATAGGCCAGATAGCCGCCAAAAAGTACGGGCATACGCCCCACTCTGTCTGAAAGCGCAGACAACGGTACTGAAAACAGCATGGCTATGGCGGATACCGCCGCCCACAGCAGAGGAATCATCTCTGTTGCAATGCCCAGATCTTTTGCCCGCAGCAAAAGAAACATGTTGGATGAATTGCCGAGCGTGAAAATCCCCACCACCACAAGATAGCGCTTAAATACCGGCGGCATGCCACTCAAGCGCCAATCAAAGGCTGCGGTTTCTTTTTGCCGCGCCACAGCCGGTTCACGCAAGGCCAGCGAAAGCGCAAGACAGATAACGGCCGGAAGCAAAGCCCATAAAAAAACGTGTTGCAGCGGCACTTCCCTGGCAAGCAAGGCAAAGGCCAACAACGGCCCGATGACTGCCCCCGCATTGTCCAGGGCCCGATGAAGGCCGAAAGCCAAGCCGCACTGCTCCGGAGCGGCGCAGGAGGCCAAAAGAGCATCCCTTGGCGAAGTGCGCAAGCCCTTGCCGACCCGGTCAGCAAAGCGAATACACAAAACCCCGGCCCAGCTTCCCGAAAAAGCTATCAGGGGTCTGGAAAAACCAGCAAGACTGTAGCCCAGCACAATCCAGGGCTTTGTGGTGCGAGTCTTATCCACAAGCACCCCTGAAAAAAGTTTGAGAAGGCTCGACGCGGCTTCGGCAACCCCCTCGATAATCCCCAGCGCCCTCGGCCCTGCCATAAGAACGGAAGAGACATAGAGCGGGACAACGGGGTACAGCATTTCACTGGCGCTGTCATTGCACAGGCTGATGAGGCCGATAAGCCAGATATTCTTGGGCAGTCTCAAAAGAGCCGCTATCATAAACATATCCCCGGCGGATTGTTGGGCGCCGACAAAAAACCGGAAACAAAAAAGGCAGCCACATCATGGTGTGGTTGCCTGAAAATAGTCTACCAACACCTTTCAAGGTCTGGTAGGAGTCATCAGCGAACGCGGTTCAAGGGGAACTCCATCCCCTGTCAAATGCATACGCCCGGCAAAGCCAAAAGTAAATTTTTATTTACCGCAGCAGGGGCCGCGCGAATTTGGAGGTAACTTCGTTACGTGGATTGACTATAACGCAAAATGGTGTTAACCAATAATCGTTATTACATAGCAAAACACTTTAGCTGCTAACCTTGGCTAAAGTTCTTTCCACAATGTCGCGCTAAAAAACAGGCGACATGGGGTCAGGCGTCTCCCGCATATCTGGCCTCGGGCAGTCAATCTGCCCCCTTCCATAATCCATCCCGCCTTCTTTTGAATCGGCCACGCAGTTCATCGTACATGCTTTACGAGGCGTTTCGCCCCGGCGGCAGTTCTGACTGCTTTTGCCGAGCAAACGTTCAGGAGATCATCCATGCCTACTCTTATCCTTTCCCGTCCCGCCGTTTCACAACAAACTCTTGTTACAGCAGCGCCTGACTCCAGAATTGCATTAAATTTTCCCGCTGATCAGGCAAGCCTTGAACGGTCGGGAGATGATTTGCTGTTCACCTTTGACGACGGCTCCAGCATACGTATTGAGAGTTTTTACTCCGAATACAACAAGGACAATGCGCCAGATTTTGAAGTAGAGGGTCAACTTGTGAGCAGCGCAGATTTTTTCAGCGCTTTTGCTCCTGACCTCGCGCCTGCAGCCGGCCCCACTGCCGCCGAACGCTCGGCCCGCTACAGCGAATGGGGAGATTCCGCCCTCATGGACGGCATTGACCACCTGAATGGCCTGGACATGGGCATTGACGGCTCCGGCGCTGGTTCTCAATCCGAAAACGGTCTGGGCTTTCTTGCCACTGTCTCGCCTGCTGCCGACACCATTGTGCCCCCCCTGCCGCCCGAACCCAACGAGCCGCCGGAAATCGGAGCGCATACCGATCACCTGAACCTTAAAGAGTCCGGTGTCGGTCCCACATCCACTTCTTCCAACCCCAATACTCCCATTGCCGGAACCCCCAGCGCCAAGGGTCAGATATACGCAAGCGATCCCGATCCCCAGGACGTGCTGCAATACCGCCTTGAAGCTGCAGACCCCTACACGGCATCCGGCATTGTATCCAACACCATGTCCAATGGCGTGCAGACCCTTGTCACGGCCTATGGAACCCTGGTGCTCAACACCAATGACGTGCCGCCCACCTATGCCTATACCATCGACCAGGGCAAATGCGATTTTCTTGGCGTTAACGATCAGAATATTGAAGAAAAATTCAATGTGGTCGTTTCCGATGGCCGTGGCGGCGTGGTCAGGGGCGAAATAGCGGTAACCATTGAGGGAACCAATGACCGCCCCATCATCAGCGTTACCGATGCCGGAAACGGCCACATTTCGGTAACAGAAGACACCAATATCGTTACCCCCGGAACCTACGCGGTTTTCGATCCGGACAGCGACGGGCACTGGGCCTTTGGTGAGGACAACCTCAACCACTCCTTTTCCATCCGTTCCGGCTCGGACACTCAGGGCAGCCCCGACAACGGCGATTTTGGCGAAACCTCCACGTTCAGCACCAAGTACGGCACACTGACCGTCAACCCTGACGGTACGTACAGCTATACCCTGAACAACGACAGTTCCGAAGTCCAGAGGCTCGGCGAAGGCCAGAGCAAGGTGGAAACCTTCGAAGTTACCGTCACCGACAAATGGGGAGCCAATTCCAGCCAGACCATCACCGTGACCATCAACGGCGCCAATGACGCTCCCACCATCGACACTTCGGGTTCAGGCCCCCTTGTGCTCAAGGAAAGCGGCGTGGGCGCGCAGACTGACCCGGCGGTGAACAATCCCGGCCAGACCCAGAGCCATGCCGGCAACAACTATGAAATCAAGGGAACCTCTTCGGCCGGCAAGAGTTTTTCCGTGAGCGACAAGGATGCTTCCGATGTGCTCACTGCCACCATCACCGACAGCAACGGCAACGCCATACCCGGCTGCAACGCCATTGCCGGAACCAATGGCACATGGACTGTCACAACAGAATTCGGCGTTCTGACCATCATTCCCCGCCGCACTGTGAATCCCGCCACCGGTGAGCAAAAAATCACCTACGAATATACCTACAAGCTGGACAACGCCAAGGCTGACCATCTGGCCGAGGGCGACAATGTGGACTACAAGTTCACCGTGTCGGTAACTGACGGGCACAGCGACCCGGAATCACACGACATCAATGTCCACATTGAAGGAACCAACGACAGGCCCTACCTTGCGGTTGAAAACGCCCAGTGGCTCAAGGACTCCGGCGTACACGACGGCAACGAGGACACCAGCGACACCCCGGGAGATGTCGCCGGTGATTCCGGTTCCTACCAGTATGAAAAGGTTTCCATCAGCGGGCAACTCAACAACCCTGATGCTCTTGGCAGCAACGTCATCGACAAGGATGACGGCGCCACCCACACCTACCGGGTGGTCACTGAAACCGGCTGGAGTACCAAGGGTGTAACCGAGGTCGGCACGGTCAAGCTCGGCGGCACGGCCCAGAGCAACAATGTGCCCAACGGGCTGACCAATACCGTGGTTTCTGAAGACGCCACCCAGGTGGTCATCAAAAACGAGTACGGCGCCCTGGAGCTCAAGGCCGACGGTTCGTACACGTTTGAACTTGACACCACGGCAGGCGGCGCTGCGGACAGACTGCCGCAAGGCTCAACCGTCACCATCAGCTTTCCTGTCATGATTACGGATGACAAGGGCGCAACCAGCGTGAGCGACCTTAATATCACCGTGGTAGGAACCAACGACAGGCCCGAACTGGCAGACATGGGTCAGCATGACCTGATGGAAAACGATTTGTTTTTCCAGGTGGAAGGTTCCGCCGAGGGCAGCGACATAGACTACGGCGCCACACTTACCTATTCCATTACCGATGCCAACGGCGCTCCCCCCACGCTTCTTCCCGGCGCGGTCATTCAGGGCAAGTACGGCACGCTCACACTTGATCCGGCCACCGGCAAGTATACCTACACCCTGAACAACAGCCTCAGCACCGTTCAGGAACTCAAGTCCGGCGAAACGGTGAAAGATATTTTCACCGTTACGGTAACTGACGAGCACGGCGCTACAGACAACAAGCAGCTTGTCATCAACGTACACGGGCAGGACAACGCGCCGGCCTTCATTGTTCCGTCCGAAGTGTTTCAGGTACGTGAATCCGGCGTGGGTACGGTAGATGCCAGCGACAAGCTCACCAACTACTTCGGTAACGAAGAATATCAGGGCAGCGGCACTGTTTCCGGCAAGGTTCAGGCTGTTGACCCCGACAAGGGCGAGACTGAAAACCTGAAATACTACTTTGTCAACAGCGAAGGCAAACATGAAACCACGCTTGTCACCACGTATGGTACTGTCACCATTGATCCCGATACCGGCAAATATACCTACACGCTCAATGATGCCAGCGACGCGGTCAATGAACTTCAAGCCAATGAGCACGCAAGTGACGGTTTCACCATTGTTGCTGTTGACCCCAATGACAATACCGGCGAGATGAATATCACCGTCAACATCGTGGGTACCAACGACAGGCCTGAACTCAAAGGCTCTACACAGGATCAGGAACTTCACGAAGACGGCGGCACGACTGTTGCCACCGGGCAGGTTGAGGCTACCGACGTTGATCTTCCTGACGGAGAAACCCTCACTTACAGTCTTGTTTACGATGGCGGCACAGCGCAGACCATTGAGGGCAAATACGGGTACATCCAGTTGGAAACATTCACCGGCAGCTACACGTACCATCTGTACAATGACAAGGTGCAGTTCCTGTCTGAAGGCCAGTTTGTTGATGATACCTTTGTGGTGCGCGTCACCGACAACCTCGGCGCATTTGTGGATGGCGACATAAAGGTCACCATTCAGGGAACCCAGGACGACCCCACGATGGAAACGGCGGTTGTGGTTCTGGATGAAGATACCGAGCAGTCGGGAACCCGCACTATCGTATGGGATGATAAGGACGCTGACGACAAGCTGGTGAGCATCTCGGCCGACGGCAAAAACCTTACCGGCAACGATTCCATTGAAATTGAGGGCACGTACGGCACGCTGACCCTGCATGCGAACGGCACGTACTCCTACAAGCTGAACACCGAAAACGTCCAGTACCTTAACGTGGGCGACAGCGTGAACGAAAAGTTCGATGTCACTCTCACAACCGGACACACCAACGGTACAGGTCAGGACATCAGCAGTTCCGTTGACGGCTCCATTACGGTGGTCATTACAGGCACCAACGATGCCCCTGTCTTCACAGCCAAGGACTGGCAGCCCGACGGGCCGGCGACTTCCTTGCAGACCTCCGGACAGGTCCGGGCCACAGACGTGGACAACAAATATTACACCAACGACTCCCCCGCTTCCGAACTGAAGTTCTACTTCGAAAAGGGCGAAGGCGATGACGCCCAGTATGTGCAGACCATTGAGGGAAAATACGGCAGCATCACCATCAACACCCTGACCGGAGAATACACGTACCATCTTAATATACATGGCTCCGCGTATAAGGAGCTTGGCAAAGACGAAAACGTCCCGGAAGAATTCAAGGTGGGCGTTATTGACCCCCACGGAGCCACTGACGATGCCACCATCACCATCAATGTCATCGGCAAGGGTCCCGGCGGCGGCTCTGGCGGCGGTGGTCCGACCGACCCTATTGACCCAAATGATCCGGGGGGCAACACCCCTTCGCAGAACCTCAAGGTCACTGACCTTGACGTCAAAGAGGATGTGGACGCAGACGGGATAAATGACGGCTATATAACCGCCAGCGGCAAGCTTACGCTGCAAGACGGCAGCGACCCTACTGATCAGTTTTATCTGAAAAACAGTGACGGCACAGATGCTGTACTGACCAATACCGGCCTGTACGGCTCTCTTATTCTCAAGCCTGACGGCAGCTACACGTATGTGCTCAATAACGACAGCACCGCCGTACAAAGCCTGCGCGATGGTGAGACCAAGACCGAAACCTTCACGGTGCATCATCCCCAGGAAGGCAAGATAGATATCACTGTCACCGTTGAAGGCACCAACGACCAGCCGCGCATCACCACTCCTGGCGGCGTGCATGCAGAGGGTCAGGATATTGCCAAGAGTACCGGTGTAAACGGAAGCGTGGAAGCGACCGACATTGATGCAGGCGACACCCTGTCCTATTTCCTTAAAGACAAGGATGGCAACCTGGTCGACAAGATCGAAACAGACCACGGCGTCATCACCATTGACAAGGATACGGGAGAGTACCAATACTTCCTGAATACCGGCCACGCCAGACTCAATGCTGACCAGACCCTGGAAGAAAGGTTCACCGTTGTCGCGAAAGACAACTCCGGTAATGCTTCAAGCGACACTTCCGCCCCCACGGAGATTGTCATTACCATCAAGGGTGACAACACTCCGCCCACAGCCACGGTAACCAACCTGACCGTTACGGAAGACTCTGCCCTGTCTGACAGCAGCCATGTTCAGGTCAATGACGATGTAGACACAGGCATCACCTACGGCGCGGCTACAAGCAACACCGGACCGCTGCAAACTGTTGTGCAGGGTCAATACGGCACGCTGACTATCAACCGCGACACCGGCGAGTACACCTATACCCTCAACAACGGGCTTGATATCGTTCAGGGCCTGCATAAAGATGATCATCTCACGGACACATTCTATGTCACCGTGACGGACAAGCATGGCGCCACCGTTGTTGAACCCCTTGACGTGACAATCAAGGGAACCAATGACGCCCCGGTTCTTTTTGTGGACAACGGCCTGAGCATCGCGGAGGACGGTACCGACGTATCCGGCCAGAGCATGGTGCACGACAAAGATGCCCACGAAACCCATACGTTCACTTCCACCGGCGTTGGCGGCAACGATGCTTACGGCAAGTTTGTCATTGATGCCAACGGCAAATATACCTTCACGCTGGATAACGACAGTGATGCGGTTAAAAAACTGGCATTGGGGCAGTCGGTCGATCTTACCTACACGGTAACTGTCACGGACAGTGACGGCCTGACAGATGCCCGTGATGTTGTCATCACCATTACCGGCACAAACAACGCGCCGGAAGTAAAGGCTGCCGTTGCCGAAGTTACGGAAGACGACGTAAGAACCGGGCCGAATGGAAGCGACATGGTCTTTGCCTCCGGCCAGGTGGAAGCTACGGATCCTGACGCTGGCGCGCAGTTGCAGTACTTTATCGAGAGCAACGGCCAGACAGACCAGATCGCCCGGGGAAGTTACGGCACGCTCACCATCAGTTCGGCCACCGGACAGTACCTTTATGTGCTGAACAACGCCGATCCGGCGGTTCAGGCGTTGGGCCGGAACGATCACGAGACCGAAACCTTTACTGTCGTGGTCAGGGACGAACACGGCAAAACCACTGAAACCAAGCTTACGGTAACCATCAACGGCGCAAACGATGCCCCTGTCATCACCAGCGCCCCTGGACTGACCGTTACGGAAAGCACATCGCTTACCAGTTCTGCCACGCTGATCTTCAGCGACGTGGACGCCACGGACACGCACAACTTCGGCGTCAGCGTCAAGGACGGCACGCAAGGCTCAATCGCCACCGGGCAGTACGGAACCCTGACCATCGACAGCAATGGCAACTATACGTACACGCTTGATGATTCCAACCCTGCTATTCACAAGCTCGCCCAGGGTCAGACCACAACGGAAACCTTTACCGTATACGTCAGCGATGGCGCTGAAACAGTACAGAAAGACATTGTCGTCACCATCAAGGGAACCAACACCGCCCCTACCATCGAATCCTTTGAGCCTGCGCTCTACGCCACCGAAGGCGGCAGCGCGGTAAGCGGAATCGTTGTGGGAGCCGACGTGGACTATGGAGCCAGACTCTCGTACTACGTGGGCAGCGACGGCGCGACCAACAGCTCTTCCCAGAAGGTTACGGGGCAGTTCGGCACGCTGAGCATCGATAACAACGGCAAATATACCTACAGCCTTATTGAAGACAAGGCACTGGTCATCAATCCCGATGAAGTACGCGAAGAAACGTTTACCATTTTCGTCAAGGACGAACACGGGGCTTTGGCCAAGGAAACGGTAACCATCAGCGTGACAGGCACGGAAAGCACGCCGGTCATCAAGATGGCTGCAAACCTCACCGTCAAGGAAGATGAAATCCTCCACAGCCACTCCACTGTCACCGTGCTGGACGATGCCAAGGATATGGGCAGCCACACCTTCGGCGTTTCCACCACCGGCAGCGGCAGCTTCGCGGGAACAGCCACAGGCGTTTACGGCAAGCTGGTGATTGACGCCAACGGAACCTATACCTATCAGCTGGATAACGATCTGAGCAGCGTGCAGTCTCTGGGCAAGGGGAAATCGGTGGAAGACCGCTTCACCATTCAGGTCACCGACCCCCAGGGCAACAACACGACACAGGATATTGTCGTCAAGGTTGAAGGAACCAACGACGCTCCGGTCATCTCCTCGTGGGAACCCGGCAATACTGACATCACCGAAGGCAGCGGCATGGCGATCAACGGGCAGGTTTTTGCCACCGACATTGATGCCAATGATTCCCTGTCCTACTTTGTGGGTGCCGCCAATGCAGGATCGAGCAACAGTCAGACCTACAAGGGAACCTACGGCACAGTCACCATCGCTGCGGACGGAACATACTCCTATGTTCTGCACGCGGGCGCAGACCAGCTTTCGCAGGGGCAGCTCGCCAGTGATACCTTTGCGGTGCTTGTCTCTGACGGCAAGGGCGGCTGGGCTTCAAAGGACGTAACCGTCAACGTCACGGGCACCAACAACACGCCTGTGCTCGAAGAGGCCGGCGGCAACATCTATGTGCCTTTTGCCCTCAACGGTTCCCAGATTATTGGGCAGTTGCATGGGCACGATGTTGATGCCAACGACGTGCTCACTTACGGGCTGCAAGGCGGCGTTGATGACGGTTCGGGTTCCATCACCCTGCAGGGGCTGTATGGCACGCTCACCATTGACAGCGCCACCGGCAAATACACGTATGAACTGGATATGAGCAATCCCACTGTGCAGCATCTGGACAAGGGCAGCACGCTGAATGAATCCTTCACCACCACCGTGCATGACAGATGGGAAACAGTGGACAGCAAGCTTGAGATCACTGTCAGCAGCGACCACACCGTCAAGGCGCTCGATACACCCGGCACACTGTACGGTGACAGCTCGGACAATCTGCTGCTCGGCTCCGGCGGCAATGATGTCATCAAGGGCGGCATCGGCAACGAGGCCATGTTTGGTGGTGACGGCAACGACACCCTGTATGGCGGCGCCGGCAATGACTACCTTGACGGCGGCACGGGCAGCAATCAGCTCTACGGCGGTGAAGGCAATGACGTGCTCGTGTTCAGCGCCGGCAATACTGTCATGGACGGCGGCACGGGCATTGACCTGATGATCGGTGCTGACAAGGAGACCCTTGACAGCCTGTTTGCCAACCCCACCACCAATACCATCCAGAACATCGAAATCTTTGTGACGGATGGCGGAAAGGGGCTGACCAGCCTGTCCGACCTCAAAAACCACGGAGTGCTCCTGAACAACGATGAAAAAATCGTGCTGTCTTCTGGCTGGAGCGCCAGCGCCGACCAGACGCCAGACAGTATGTCCAATGATTATGCGGCGTTTACCAATGACGACATGACCATACTGGTTGCCAAGGCAGTGCTGGCCGAAGGCGCATAAGTAAAAGCCATACTCTGATTGCGCGGGTCTTTTTTCTGATATCAGGAAAAAGGCCCGCCTTTTTTGTGCCGCAGACGGACGCCCGCGGCCTTGTCCTTCAGCCACGTCCATGCCGCCTGCCCTTGACCTCAATCATATGCCACCTTGACCTCCGGGCCTGTGCGGCTTATGTTCTGAGGCGCAATCCGGCTTTTAGCCCAACCCCATAACGGAGGCTTGCCGCATGTTCGGCATTGGCATGCAAGAATTGTTGCTCATACTGGTGGTTGTTCTGCTGGTTTTCGGCGCGAACAAACTGCCGGAAATCGGTGGCGGACTTGGCAGAGCCATCCGCAACTTCCGCCGTGCGTCTTCCGAACCGGATGAAATCGACATCACGCCAAAGGACAAAAAGCCTTCTTCCACTGATGACGATACCAGCCATAAAGCCTGAGTCGGCCGGATATAAAGGATTTTGTCATGAAAGCAGAGCAGTTATCCGTTTTTTTGGAAAATAGGGCCGGACGCCTCGCGGAAGTAACGCATGCCCTGGCAGAAGCCGGCATCAATATCCGGGCGCTTTCCCTCGCGGACACTTCGGATTTTGGTATTTTGCGCATGATTGTGTGCGACCATGAAAAGGCCAAGACCATACTCAAAGAAAAAGGCTTTACCCTGGGCCGCACCAGCGTGGTTGCCGTGGAAGTCACAGACGCCCCCGGCGGCCTTGATTCCGTTCTGCAGCTTGTTTCGCGCAACGGCATAAACGTTGAATATATGTATGCCTTTGTTCAGCGTGAAGAAGAAAGCGCCGTCATGATCTTCCGTTTCGACAAGGTGGACCAGGCTGTTGAAGTATTGCTGGCAAACAACTTTACCATCATTCCTGCTGCCCGCCTTTGCGCAAGATAGCCCCCCGGCGGCAGACCTGGCAGGGCTGCGCAATGACATTCTGAAATCTGGCTTTGCGCAAAGCCTGCGCACGGCATTGAAGATCATGAAAAATCCCCTTCAGGAACACTCCTGAAGGGGATTTTTCTCTGGGCGACCCCATATTCCTCTCCCCTCATGGGCCGGAAAAGTTCGGCAATGGGGACGGGTGCAGTTTCTGTCAGTATCACAAACTTATCAATGAATTGCGCCACAGATGAACTTCGAAACAGCGCAGACGACCGTGCGGGCAACAGTGAAGATCAAGAACGCGCCCCCCACAGACCGCCTGCCCTGCTCATCCACGTCGTTAAACGCTACGTCATTAGAGCAGATTAACTTTGAGAATATACATTCTCAAAGTTTAAGGCGCGCTCACTTCGGCGTTTAACCGCGCAGATAAACTGCGCTTACGCCTCCGTAGCGAACGTCTGCTCACGCAGCCGCCAGAGCAATTTCAAAGTGAAATTGCTCTAAACCAGACGGGCAATATTTTTCATGCGGTCGCCAGACAGCAAGGCCACGGGCGGCACATCGATGAGCGTATGGCAACCAGGGGTCATGCGCGTCACGGCCCGTGCGCAGGACACAAGAACCTGTGCCGTCAGGGCCGGATTATCAATGCGCATATCAAAGCTCAGATGCTGGTTGGAAACACTGCCGGAAGCGCCGATGCGCTCCATAAGCACGCCATGAGAATTATCGGCCACAGCGTCCAGTTCCTCCTGGCTGCCCACTTCGCGCACGTCCAAAGGATCATTGCTGAAATATGGGTCAGCTGCGATTCTCTGCTTGATATCGGTAAAAGAAGCCCCGGCAGCGGGAAGAACGTAGACCAGGCGCGAATGCTTGCCGCCGCCAATGGGAATGGTGATGGAACAGGCATTTTCCACACCGTCGATTGCCCTGGCAGCCACGGAATGTCCCATGGAGCGGCCCCGGCCAAAATTGGTGAATGTTGTTCCTGTGGGCGTCATGGCCTCAAAAAGCGCACGTAGCACGGAATCTGTTCCCGGGTCCCATCCTGCTGCGGTTATGCACGCCTTGCCCGCGGCCTTGGCGGCCTTGTCCAGATCTGTCACCACCTGAGGGATTTCAGAATGGATGTCGAAGCTGTCAACGGTGTTGATGCCCTTTGCCAAATAGTGGCTCGCGTCCTGCGGCACATTTCTGGAAGGGCCGCAAATGATGACCACATCGGGTGTGCCGCGGTCGGCAATCAACGCATCAATGGAGGCATAATCCTGTACGCCACGCAAAGAGAAGGGCTGCGCGCCCAAGGAAGAAGCACGCCGCACGACACCAAGACAATCAAAATCCCGGGCGCACAGCAGGCAATCTATGACAGCCTTGCCGATATTGCCCAAACCGTGTACCGCAACCTTGACAGTACTCATATACTCCTCCAGTGCTCTTTGTTTTCAGTACAAATGCGGATCATAAAATCCGCCGTATTATTTATTTTTCAAAAACTGACGTTTCATACGGCCAACCGGCGGTACCAAAAAATTTCCCAAAAAAAGGAACTTACCGCCGTAAGTTCCCATAATGATCCGGCCCCTGGATAAAAAGCCAAACAGTCCTGCGCACTAGAGCAATTTCACTTTGAAATTGCTCTGGCGGCTGCGTGAGCAGTCGCCCGCCGCAAAGATGCAAGCGCAATTTACTTGCGCGGTTAAGCATCGAAGCGAGCGTGACTTAAACTTTGAGAATGTA
>NZ_JBAIYW010000540.1:0-13540 GCF_036763055.1 Desulfovibrio sp. 1214_IL3152
GCGCTTGCATCGCCCGCCTGTGGGACTGATTCTGCATTCGGATCGCGGCAGCCAGTATTGCAGCGCAGCCTACCAAGAAAGACTCCGCTCATACGGTCTGGTCTGCTCCATGAGCAAAAAAGGGGATGATTACCATGGAACCAAAACTGCCGATTGCCGCTTAATATGGCGTACGAAATTGACGACCTATCTCAGTTTATGGTTATAAAGAGTTATGCAACGTCATTACTATTTGTCAATTTTAGGTGTTCAAAGTCCCCAGCGTCAGTATGTAGAGAATTCGTTATTATATCCACATGTTAGTGGATCATGGGTGCAATCAGTTTTGCCTGTGGAACGGCATCCTCCTAAACAATCATAAAAAAGCGGACAATGCCAAAGGGACTCTTTACTCAAACATGAATTTTTTAAAAAAATAAAACTCCTACGGCGCATAAGTGAAGGATCGCTCTCCCAGCGCTGCTGCAACGCAGACAACGTTGGCGGCATGTATGGTTGTAAAACATCTGCTTCTACAAGAGGGCATGATTTGGGTTGTCCGTCTTGGGAAAAGGCCCATTGGGTAAATCCCATCGAACAGGGGCGGATACATGCAAGTAGCTTCTTTATTCGCTCTGGAGACCAACCGTTTTCATATCCATTTTTAATAATCCAGCAATGAGGGTGAGCTTCCACGCGCAATGGCAGGCCAGTGTCAACCCAGTCAGGAAATTGGGATAGAAAAAGCCACCATTCTTCTTCGGTGGGCATTCCAGTCGCTTTTTTATTATCGCCGCGAGTCACCAAACGATTAACATCAATAAAAGGAGGGCGAAGCCCTTTTTGCGCCAAGAAGTCGACCAGGAGATTCAAACCATTTGTTGCGTTATTTATATGGGAATATTGAATCCACCACGAGATTCCACAGCTTTCAAGTGTTCTTACTGTGTTTACTGCCTTATTGAAAGATTTTGGTACGCCGGTTATCGCATCATGCTTTGACGCCTGCCCTCCGTGAAAAGAAACGCCTACCTCCACAGCGCAATACTGGAGTTGCCGGAGAACAGTTTTGTCTAAACTGACTCCTCCATTTGTTATCATCCGCTGGCGCAAGCCGAAGTCGTGCCCGAAACGCAGCAGTTCTGCCAGCCAGGGAAAAAGGGTCGGCTCACCACCCAAGTAAAGAACTTCTTTTACGCCCCATCTCCTGAGTGCTTCAATCAGGGCCAGCAAATGTGAAAATGAGGCATGACCGCGAAACTTTTGTTCGTGGGGTTGATAGCAGAAAGAGCATTGGTAGTTGCAAACTCCAGTAATATCAATCATGACATCATCTGGGTTCGACGGAGTCAGCATTCGTGTATTTTGGTTTGGCGATTGCGGTATAAGATGCCTTGTTTTCATAACAACTCATACTTTGGCGCGTCTGGAGATGGTAGAAAAACGCCTTCGCAGCCCGGACGCTTCGATTTTCTCACGAATTCGTAAAGCATTTTCAATGGTCAATAGAGAAGGATGATATGTTCCAGTTCCGTTGGAGAAAAAGCGATCAATAAAAGGCGTTTCTTCAGGGTACCAAACTAAATGCGATGGTGGGGTTGTGATACTGGAACATTCGGGTTCCCAACATTCCGGCCTCAGCCCGGCGTTAAAAGACCAAGAGGTGCCCGGCCAAAATGCTGCCAAGGAAAAAAAAACATTCCCTCGCGGAAAATGCTCGTTGAGCCAATTGATTGACCAGTCGATTGACTCTGACGTTTCTCCGGGCATTCCAAAAAAGACCGAGAAATCACACTGGATACCCAAGGAGTACAGGTAGTCTGAGGTAGAGGCAGCGAGAAAAGGGTCGACATCTTTCCCCAGTTTATGCTGCAATTTCTTATTGGGCGTCTCAAGCCCAACGTACAGATAGCGAAGCCCTGCCTTGGCCCAAGCCTCCATATCAGTTGCCAAAACTTCATCAAATCTGGCCACGCAACCCCAAGGTGCGTTCATATTCTCCAACAAGGAGCACACATCCTCTCCCCATTTTCCCGGCTCAGCAAGCGGAAAAGCTGGCTCGTCAAAGTACCAAGCGGTAAATCCAAGGCGGCGCGCCTCTTCCAATTCTTCAGCTATTTTTTCGGGGGGACGCAGGCGGCGACAGGGTGAGCCAAGAACCCCATCACGGTTCAGCGCTGTCGGCGCGCAAAAAGAACAATCGCCAAAACATCCGCGCGAGCTATGTGTTGTAATAACATCGCGTCCTTCAAAAGCCGGGAAAGTATGGAAAAAATTTTTTCCATACACTACTCTTGCCAACCTAGCCAAGGGTTCATACGGAGGGTTTAGCAAAGCATCGCGATCCGGGCAGGCAATTTTGTCCAACGAAGGGCCTGCAAAAGACTTGCGACACAAAACGTCGTTGTGACGAAACAACACAGTTGATGACGGTCCCGTACCGGGCTTTTCTGGGGGCAAAATCTTTTCCAGGTATTGTCCGATATCGTGAATTTTTACCCCGGCCTGAATCGCCCAAGCCAGTTCTGGCAGCGTCTGTTCAGCCTCTCCTGCTAAAACTGCATCAAATTCAAGATGATGATGTAGTATGCTTTGCCCTGCCAAGCTTGCATGAGGCCCGCCAGCCACCAACGGAGTATCTGTTAATTCTTTTATTTTTCGGGCCAAATGAAGACTGGCTTTATAATTGGGGGTATTCACATATACCCCTACCAATGTTGGGGAAAAAAGATGGATGAACTCAGACAACATTTGTTCGGTGCCAAGTCCTGTTTCCTCTTCAACAAAAGAAGCAACATCCCCATCAAACACAGCAACGCGGCAACCGGCAGCTTTTAACGAGCCAGAAAGAAAAGCGATGCCTGGGAATAAAGCGTGGATATTCGATCTATACGGAGGTATTGCCAGCATCACTGCTGGGCAGTCGATAGAAGCAAAAGAGAGGGGGGTATTTTTGTTCATGGTTTAACCAAATTTCTATAGATAGACGCCTGGGTATCAAGATAGCCTTGGTACTCTTGAGCCAGGTTGGTTGCGGTCGTTCGCCAAGCTTCGGCTCGCCCTTTATTTAACGTGTTTGCTATTTTATTTAATGCTGAAGCGACAGAGCTTGCTTCATCCTTAATCTGGTAAACTACATTACGAAGTCGTTGACACTCCGAAGGCAAGCTCAAGCTGGCATTGGACAATATGGGGCGAGCAGACGCTGCGGCCTCCCACCAGATATTGCTGACATCTTCAACGCCACCAGGCCGTACAAAACCCCAAACAGCATCCACTGTCTGGAGCAATTCTCCCATTTTATGCGGGGCTATAAAATTGGAAAAAGTCAGACGCTGGCCCAAACCAATTTTTTCCAACTCTTGACGAGCCTGCAGGAAAGCATTTCCACTACCTATGGACATCAAACGCCAATTAGGTAGTTTTTCAAGTGCATGTGCCGCCAGATCGATTCCCCGTAATTTCCAGTGGTAATTGAACTTGCCAACGCATAACAAAGAAAACCGAGAGAGTGCGTCATCAGGCTTGTCTGATGGAAAAAAAATAGCGGGATCAGCCTGGTATCGTGGGTAGATTTGAAATCGGGAAAGTGGAATATCTGGAAAAAACGTGAAGAGTGGGTTGTCCACATGAGTGACTATGCATTTGGCGGCGTGCAATAACTGGTGCATGGCAAGTTTTGTCGAGGGATAGTTCAATAACTTTGCAATATCACTTCCAGCATGGCGCAGCAAAAGAGGTAGGCCAAGTATTTCAGCAACCAGAGCCGCCGCAAGGCCGTATGGAGCCAAATAGTTGACCTCAACCAGGTCGTATTTTTCCCGTTGGGCCAATTCCAGGGCCGCTGAAACGATCCGCTCTGTAAGCATGTCTCCACCAGGCACAGTCCACGGGAGATTTTTATCGCATAGAGGCACAAAAATGGTCTTGCCGCTTGCAGGCGGCGGAAGCGGGGTGCTGTAATTTTCCGGCGGAACAATCCCAACCACATCAAAGAAAATATCATATTGGGCCATGCGCCTGCTTAAACTCCAGGCTTTGGCCGCGATTCCTCCTTGCAGAGGAGGGTATTTTCCAATGAGCAGGACGCGAATCATCTCAACAGTTCCTTCAAACTTAGGTTTGGCCGAGATGAAAATCCAGGGTTGATGTGGATCTTATAATAAACCTTTCTGATTAAATCCGCAAAGTTGTCCAAATCAGCCAACGCTCCACAGTGCGTATGCACAAGTGAAGAAACAACAAAATTTGCGGCTTCGCTCATGGCGCGTTTGCGCCTTGTACTGATCTTGGCGACACTCTTGTCATCAATCGGAAAAAGATTACGCAGCAACCGCCGTAGGGGTAGTTTTGTCCATGGAGGCGATGCCAGCCTATCGATAAACATACTGTCATCCAGTGCGACAACAAAGTCCCAAAGGGGTTCATGAATATATGGTGTTCGAACTTTCAAGTTAAAAGCCGCAGCTGACGCCTCCACACTGGGAAAATGATATTCGCTCAAGCCGAATGTCAGCATTATTCTGCGCAACGTGGTGGCGGTATGTTGTGGGCTATCGCAGACTCCTTGGGTATCCATCCACTCTTGTAGTTCAGGGTGAAGGTTATTTTTGTCACTCAGCAGGGATAGCCTTAACGCCTCTATATCAATATGATGACGATTGTAGCCCATAAACAACTCGTCAGCACCTTCTCCACAATATATTCTATCAACCATGGCAGAGGCCTGACGGCAAAGGCTATGAAAGGCGACTCCGCCTAAAAGGTCAAAACTACCAGAATACATGGGCAGGGCCGCGTGCCAGATATAATCTACAATGTCCCTTTCCAATTGTTCCGGTGTTAAGAGGCATTGCTGCAAAAATAGTTCGTGCGAGGTGGCAAACTCCAAAGCCATGGCGAAATCATCAGTCATTCGCGCATCGTTTTTCTCATTTGGCGAGGCTCCTTGGGTGAGCAATAAAAAATTTGAATCTTTGATACCATTCAGGGCTAATAGGATCGTAGAATCTAAGCCACCCGAAAAAAATAGGCCAGACCGGATATTTTTGTCAGCAGTGCGGAGATGAAGCACCGCATCGGACAAAAGGGGCCGCAAGGCCTCGTCTAATTCCTTATCATTTAAACGAAGACCTTTTCCTGATTCCGGCACAGCAAGACGATAGGGAGAATATTTTTTAATTATGTTGCCACCACTTTCGACTTCGATTACAGCCCCGGCGGGCACCGAGTGAATTGCTGAAAAAGGGCTACGTCCTTCCAGCACATTGCACCCAAAGGTAGCAAAAGACGAGCAGACAGCGTCATCTGGACGCCGCAGTGAAGACGATATTGCCAGCAGAGGCGGCAACGCCGTTGCAAAATAAAAATCACTTTCAAAAAAAACAAAATACAAGGGCTTGCTGCCAAAACGATCACGCAAGAGACGAACACGTGGCCGGTTACCTGAACCCACTACCACTGCGGAAAAGAGCTTCTTTGCCGAAGAGGGAACATTGTCGGGCCAAATATCAAAATCCGAGTTGGAAATGGTAAAGCAGGAGGCACCGTCAACCTCACCATTGATCAACACAAAAGGCAGTTCCTCTTCCAATGCAGAAAAATTACCAGGTAGCGATGTACTAATTATATGACACCCGGTCCTACGCAGCTCCAGCAACGGGTCGAAATCGTTCCCTCTGGGCAGGGCACATGCCAAACGGCGCACTGCTTCAGGAGATTGAACACTCCCTATTTTTCCAACAAATGCGGGCATAAGCTTCTCTTTGCGTTACGAGTTGACACTCTCGCGTTATAGTTGCCAGCGTGAGGAGCAAGAAAGTAGCCCATTTAGCATCCAGGCAGAGTTTAATTCAATGTAGTGCGTAGGAAACAACCCGCTTTCATTGCATATTTTTTGGGCCCATTTTATTGCCTTTGTGGCCATTGCCTCCCCTTGGGAACCCTCGGCCAGAGGCTCGCGCCCCAAGGCAGAAAGAATAATCCCAGTGGCGAAACAATCTGTGGGAGCATAATGCTCGCGCCATGGCCCCCAGCCTCCGTCTTTGCGCTGGTCTTGTTCAAGATGGCGGAGGGTTCTTAACGCAAGAGTTCTATCTTCTTCGGTGTCACCGCGCCCCAAAAGGAACCAGGCGGCCTTGTAAGAAAGCTGATATTTAGACTGTAAATCTTGCTCCCATGTCCGGCGCAACCAAGTAGCGGAAGGATCGTCTGCCAACAGAGGGCAACAAATTCTTACCAGGGCGCTGATTGGAATGTTGGGGTTGTCGCGGCGGGCATAGCCCCATCCTTGCCCAGAGCGTTCTTCGAGCAACCAGTTGCGAGTTTTTTCCAGACAACAGGATGAAGCCTGTTGATAAAAGTAATCAAGGACAAACAGGCTCCAGGCGGTGTCTTCACAATCCACCCATCCGCCGTCAGGGCGGCGGTTTTGCAACAAATAACTGCATACGTTTTTACATAATTCGGAGTCTCCCTCCCAGGCGTTGCCCCAAATGAGCAACGCGACCAGGGGAGACAGACGGCGCACTGGCAGCCCGCGCTGCATAAAATCAGAAACTATTTGATTCAGTATTTCTTTTGTAGAGGCAAATACAATGTTTGTTTTTTTTTGACTACTCATGGTATCACTCGTATAAAATCATTGCGCCCGGCGTATACATTCTCAAAAAATTCCGAGCGCAATGATTTTACTACTCCATCTTTTGGCTCTGGTATCTCCCGGCTCCAAAAAGTCAGGCAGTTTTGGCCGAGCCTAATCCGATGTTAACGACAGCCATGGCAGCTTGAGCACTGACGACATGCGATTTTACCCGGATGCCGATCGATTTGCTTAAGCACCAACGTGTTGTTTTTAACTACTTTTACCTCGGGTTTCTTGTAAACTTTTTTCATTGTTCACTCCTTGTTTGGGTTTACGATACGCGCAAAGTTTGAGGCAACTACCAACCTAAACAAGCACTAGGTAGAGACATACCTACCCTTGGCACTTGCCGTTCCGGGCGACTCCACATGAGCAGTCGCCACCTGAACAGGTCAGGTCGGACGGCCCTATTCGATGCTTTCCACTAAACCTTTTTCGGCGAAAATGCCGAAAAGTTCCGTAATATCCTTGTCAATTTCTTCAGTGTCAGCCTCAAAACTACGACCTATTTCATAAACTAAATTGCTAACCGAAGATGGGGCACTCTTTATCGCTTGTAAAGCGACGTATGCCGTTTCATTAAGTTCGAACTGCTCCCCTGAAACTGAATTATAAGCGAAAAAGATGTCCGTACCTTCTGGGTGACCAAGTTGTACGTTGGCAGGCAATCGCCACTCCCGTGTGTCCAGCCAGCATTGCGGATCTTCTTCAAGCCAGTCGCCTGTCATGGCTAGAGCCTGTGCTCTGCATCCACGGCAAATAGGTAAATATTTACATCTACCACACTTTCCTTTTATGGCACTTGGTGTGCGCGCTTGCCACAGCATTGGAGACTGCATCCAAATATCATGTAGAGAATCTGACAAAATATTACCCAGCGGCATTGGCAAACGCCGACATGGGAAGATAGTCCCATCGGGCAAGATGCTAAGCGCGTTGATCCCCACGGAGCACATGGCGCCAACATACGGCGAATCCGGGGCAAGCAGACACATCAAGGGGCGGTACATGAGCACACGCGGCACAGCGTGAGAAAAGCCCCAATCATGAATAGCGGAAAAAATATTTTTCAACTCTTCGGGGGACAGCACCTGGTCTTTTTGGGATTCCGCTTGTCCCTCGGGGATAAACCGTTCAAAGGCAAATGTGTCCACTTCAAGTTCTGCCAAGACTTCCAGAAGTGGTAGTGCATCGGCCACATTAAATCTTGAAAGCGTCATCATCACCGCAACTTCAACATTATGAGCCTTAAGCATTTCAATTGCACGTATGGTTGAATGAAAGGAATCTTTCCCACGTATAGCATCATTAATGGCAGGCGATGATCCTTCGAGTGACAACTGAACCCGGCGTAAAAAGGTTGTACTTCCCAAAATTTGACAATCATCTTTGGTCAACATGGAGCCATTAGTTAATATGTCAGTATAGCTGAATATTTTATTTTTCTCCATGCGTTCCATCAATGCGAAAAGCTCCTTGCGGCGCATGAAGGGTTCCCCCCCGGTAAGACTCATAACTCCGGTGCGTCCCCAAGCCGAAACAGCTTGTTCCATTCGCGATGCGGCATCGAAAAGCTGATGCAACTCTAGCTCTGCGCCTGCGTCATAGTCTGCATGATAGCAATGGGTGCAGCGTTTATTACATTTGTTGGTGATGTGCCACTGAAAATAAAATTCTGTGACTGCCGATGCTTCTTCCGGCGGTGAAACATTTGCAGGCTGGGTTGCTTGCATAAAGTTGCTCCTTGTCCGTTTTTCTTATCAAGTCTAAGCACAAAACATGCCATTTTTTCAACTTTGGGGGAGCTTGAAATTAAATATCGATATCTATCAAGAATTAAAAGGGAAAAACTAGAACGCTAGACCAATAGTCATCGTGGGTAGTGCCTAATCTTTAATGAGTTCGAACAAAACTACGAACTATATGACACCACAGCGTCATATGGTTCGCAAGGTTTCAGTTTTTGACAAACGTTGCTCTTAGACAGTGTCGTCACGAGATGAATTTCCTTGGTATATCAAGGAGAACGAGCCTTTTATGCAGGGAGTGTACTCTTATGGTACTCGACCGGAATAAAAAGCGAAGTTCGACGCAGAGATACCTGGAAAGGCGCTCGTGACGACACTGTCTAAGGAACTGGTATGGAGATTACTGGGGGAACGATCATGAATCCATAGGCATCTGGCCAGGCTAGAGAAGCGAACGGGCGTGATCTGGTTATTTAACAAAAAATAGGTAAGCCCCAGGCTTTGCCTGGGGACTCACAAAGTTTGCTTGAAGACCATGTGCATATGCTCATATCCGATCCCTCCCAAGTTGTCCGTTTCTTCCGTAATAGGGTTTATGAAAGGCAAGAGCGCCATTTATATCGCTCGCAATTTTTCCGGCAGGCGGAAAAATTTCACGGGAGAAAACTTCTGGACACGAGGTTATTATGTCTCAACCGTTGGGCTTGATGAAGACTCTGTGCGTGAGTACATCAAGCATCAGGAAAAAGAAGACCAAAGGGTAGGCCAGTTACGTTTGTTGTAGGTCGCCCCCTTGGGGGCTCACATATTCAAACCGCTTTGAGCGGTTCACTGCCTTTCAAGCCCCCGGCTCTGCCGGGGGGACATGACTTGAGAAAACATGGCAAAAACTGGTTCGGCTGGCTATCAGTCTTCGCTCTGTAGTATTTTTTGGGCCATTCGAGTCGGAATACCCAGCATTTTCCCAAGTTTACTTGCAGATTTTTCGGGGTATTCATTGCGCAAAGTGAGCAATAGTTCTTTACGCATGCTTTGCATGCCCTTTTCTGTTAGAAGGTCAATTTTTTCGTTTTTTCTGGCAGCGTCCAATAAAACTTCTCTTATCTTCCTCCAAGGAACAGGCAGACGTGCAATATCTTTTTGGGAGGTCGATTTAATACTTTTTACCTGTAACTCATTTTCTTTTAATATTTGCTTTAATATATCCTTACGAGTATTTGTTTCTAGCATAGATGTAAGTACATTGTTGGAATCAACACGCTGAGTAGCCCGAATTGCCTCGAGCAGTGCACTTCTAGCCATTCGCCGCAAGGCTCGAAAGTTTCCGTCCCAATTTACCCCCGGAGACATCAACGCTATGATAGCCTCATCAGCAAGTGCCATACTCTTTACGCGGCAGTCCTGCCCCAACCATTCGCGCAGTAGGTTGACGATTTCTACTGCAAAAAGAAAAGGTAGTTCCTGAGAAACCTGTGGGATGGTTCGCATTGGGCCATACTGGACAACATCGCTGCTTGCAAAACGTATTTCTTCCAGTCGCATGCGTAAATCTTGGCGAAAAATCTTGGGGTTCCGGATATCATCATACCGGTTTGTAGCGCTAATTATGCGGCAAGAAATATGCTTTCGTTTTCGTCCACCCAGCGAGATATATGAACGCTCGGATAGAACACGAAGCAGGGATTGCTGCGCTCGTGGGGTAATATCGGCGATTTCATCTAAAAAAAGAGTTCCTCCTTTGGCTTGTTCCAGAAACCCCTCCGCTTGACCAACATCTGTCGCGGTACCCTTTTCGATGCCAAAGAATTGAGAACTAAACAGCTCATCAGTAATGGTGGAAAGGCAAACCCCTACAAAAGGCTGTTTGGCAAATTCCAAATTATGCACAAGGCGTGCCACACCCTCTTTGCCTGTACCCGAATCAGATAAAATCAAAATATTACCAGGCATAAGCGCGTATTCTGCACAAGTATCTTTGATGTCACCGCTAAAAGCGCCCCGCATACGCCAAGTGAGCTTAGTTGCAGAACATTCTAGCTGCTCAGAGATTGAATCAATACAAAACGCAAGATCAGATGGTCTGTCACCCACGCAGGGGAAAATAACATCCGCGTATCCTTTTACAAGAGTTGCATCTAAAAAAAGCTCTGCTTGTGCACGATAAAATGCAGATTTTTCTTGTTTGTTGGCTCCCTCTGCAGGAGCACGACTATCACACCACAGAATGTATGCTTTGCGGGTGGCTGTTTCTTGACACCCAATGTTTTCAATGGATTCAAGGGAGATAGCCCTTGTCCATTTGACTATTTTGATTATTGACAGGTTCCTTTCTGCCGGTTTGATCGCTACATGAGTACACGCTGCGACCTGTCTCTGCCAGTCTTCGGAAACAGGCCCCCAATCGATGGAGATACTCTTATCACAAGCGGACATCTTCATTGCCTTGCAAATTCTTGACCCAATTGGGCAGGTATGAAAAAATAGGCCCACTAAAATAAAGCATTCCTTGATACCAATCTTCAGCATTATCAAACTTGCCGGTGGCGTTTTTAGTGGAAAGTTGTAGTCCTCTATCGAATTCTCCCATTGAGGTTTCTTCTTCAGAAAAAGTGTGTAGATCCGAGCCGGGAGTCAAAAAAAATCTTTTACATTCTGCTTCTTCCTTGAGAATATTCCAAATATTCTTGTGCATTTTATGATCAAGGTCGTGGAAGGATTCAATTTCTTTCTGGTCGCCAAAACAGCATTCGACGCAGGTCAAGCCCGCCCTGATCCACTCCTCAAGCCATCGGCTGAAATTTTCCCAAGTGGGGCTGATGTTGTCCCTGCTTTGCTCTCGTCTGAATCCGCGTAACGGATGCGCCAAAACCAAGCTACCACCTTTGTCTTCAAAGTACTCTAAAAATTCACTGCTTCCGAGATTGGATATCTCACCAATACTTTGGAAGTTTTTCTTGTATTTTTTATAAATAGCACTGTTTTCTCTGCGTATTGAACTTAGAAGCGCATTGCGGTTCTTAGCAAATTTTTTTTCTATTTCCATCCTCTTGGGCACGGTTTTGTTTTCCCACAAGCAGGTGGCAATATAGTCAGATTTGAGCCAATCTTCATTGTCAAAGTGTCTATCGCACGGATATTCATACATATGGCAATAAAGATCACACGCATTATCTAGTATAATACTGCTGTATTTATTGGATAGGCGTTTTTTGTTACATTGATATTCAGATGCGGCAATCAGATGCAACAAGTCCAGGGCAGAGTCAGGAATCGCACCTGTAGAAAAATATTCTGGAAAATACCATAAGAAGTCCGGCTTCCCAAATAAGCGCAATTCGACCCCCGGTAGCAGACACATCCCATTTGGTGCATATTTGGCTACAGACCAAAAACCGGCAAGAGTGTTATGATCAGTGAAAGATAAAATATCTCCCGGTTGTGTTTTTTGTAAAAAAATTTCCGGCGAACAATATCCGTCAGAAAAAAAAGAGTGTATATGCAAATCAATCAATGCTGTCCTCGCATAAATTTCGCCGGCAAGCCGGTTCGTAAGCGTAGTGTCTTGGATATTGATCGCTCTTTTTCTGCTCAGCTTGACATTTTTTATCTTGGGGTAGCAAACAAAAAAGCTACCCAGTGATTTCAAGCGCTTGTCAGTACAAAAGGCTTGACATCAAAAGCAAATAAAGCATGTCAGTCGGGACAAAAGGCCCGAACAGCGTATTAACATGCGATTCTTTAGCTTTCCGGACGTGTATAAGTAAACGCGATCCCGTCCTGGCTCCGCGTAACGCTTAAAAATCTATTTTTTCGGCACCATGAAAGATGGACCGACATCCGCCCAGTCCCGCCAGGGGAAATGGATTTCCCCTGGCCTCTTTAATTGTTCAGTATGCGAAACTTTAAGCGTTACACAGCACTAGCTGGGCGCGATTATACAGTTAGGAGGCAAAAGGTTGATCACCGCTCTCCCAAGCTGTCCAGCCGCCACTGTCACAAGATACAATTGTCTTTGCAAGGCTTCCAGGTGAGGCGTTCTTAGCACCAGCATCCAAAACGACCTCACAACCAAGGACTCCACGAGTTTTGTTTATGCGATCATACAACTTCGTCAATATTTCTTCCGGCATAGGATCAGGGCGAGAGGCGTTACGCGATTTGAGTACTTCAATGGACGCATCCAAATAAAAAACCTGAACACGACAGGGGGCAAGCTCGTGGGAATGGCTTTTAAACAATTTTTCGATAAAAAAGTCGAGATTTTCATCAAATACATAATCAACTACGACAGAAAATCCTTCAGAAATGAAACTGCGCGTTACCAAAACTGCGTGGAAAACCCCCAGTTTTAATTTATCCTTACTGGCCGCAGCGCGACAATCAAAGTGTTGTAGCGCGTCTACACTGATATGTGCCACTTTATTGGTAGAAAGTTTCGACGCAACCTTTTGCGCTATTGTCGATTTTCCAACACCGGGAGCTCCGCGTATAATTTTAACTACCATAGGGCTTGAGCCTGGCATTTCATCGCTCCTTTTTTATAATTCTTTGAAATCCCTTAAGGACATCTCTATAGCCAATTTAATGAGTACTTCACCGCCTAAAACCAGTGGCTTCGGATAACAGCTAAAGATGGCGAAGGTATCGCTTGTGTTCTTTACTTTTGGGCTTAGCCTTGTTTTGTGCAGCGCGCAATAAGCGATGAGCGACAATCTCATACTTGTCAAAATTTTCGTTCGGGAATTAATATGGGGGACGGAGATATCTGATATGGGGAAACCCCCGGTGAATTGAGATAGGTCGTCAATTTCGTACGCCATATTAAGCGGCAATCGGCAGTTTTGGTTCCATCATCCTGCTTCTGACAAACGCCGCTGGTGAGAGATAGCCAAGTGCTGCCTGGCGTCTTTGTCGATTATAAAAAACCTCAATATACTCACTTATATCCGTAATGGCTTCAGCCTGTGAGCGATAGCTTTTGCGATGGACCAACTCATTTTTCAACAAGCCCCAGAAGCTTTCCATGGGTGCGTTGTCGTAACAATCCCCTTTTTTGCTCATGGAGCAGACCAGACCGTATGAGCGGAGTCTTTCTTGGTAGGCTGCGCTGCAATACTGGCTGCCGCGATCCGAATGCAGAATCAGTCCCACAGGCGGGCGATGCAAGCGC